>JAITFE010000073.1 GCA_031281585.1 Bifidobacteriaceae bacterium
CGCAGGGGCAGGCGCTCCCAGGCGTCGGCGGTCGCGGCGCCCGCGCGCGGATGGCAGCGGGCCGCGCGTTTGGCGGCCGCGGGCGACAGATCCAGCACCAGGCCGCGCGCGGCCGGGATTGCGTCGAGGACCTCCGCCAGGTAGTAACCGGTGCCGCCGGCCAGGTCCAGGATCAGAGGCGGGAATCCCAACGCCGGCGTGCCTTCGCCAATCCGCCCCCGCAGACCGGACCCCCGCCCAGGCTCGGGATTCGACGCGGATCGGCGCGTCGTCTCACACTCCGCCGCGGGCTGGCGCTGCGGCGCGAGTCTCGCATCAGGCCGGGACTCGGCGTTCCCGATAGCCTCCGCGACCGCCTCGGCGACGGGCGCGGCGATCGGCTGGTAATGCCCGCGCGCCAAGAAACTGGCCCTGGCCTGCACCATCGCGACGCTGTCCGCCGCGTGGCGCGGGGCACCTCCCCTGACCAGCGAGGCATAGCCCGCCCGTGCCAGGTTGAACGTGTGCCGGGAGGGGCATACCAATGCGGGGGCGACGGCATCGGGCAACGCGAAGGGCTGGGCGCAAACGGGACAGGCGAGCGCGTCCAGGACCAATGCCAAGGCGCTCACGCGAGCCTCCTCCCGAAACGGTGGGCGCGGGGCCGGCGTTCAGCCAAGCCGCCCGGCCGCGGGGCTCTCACGACCGGCAGCGCGGCCACCACCCCTCGCCCCGGAGGTGATAACCGATCGCCATCCTGCAATTATGGCGTCACCGACGCCGGTTCCCCGCCGTCGTTGACTGAGCTGGCGACCGGACGGCGGCGAATGGGTATCTCTCCCCAAAACGTGGTCAGGACGGGTTTGACAAACAGTTAGTCTATAAAAGACACCAGTCGCCCAACGGTGCGCCCAAAGCCCATCTGGTCACGCGCCCAGGGCCTTAGCCCATAGCCACAGTGAGGTTCACAGCCCATGTTCCAACGCGCAACGAAACCATTTCCCGCATCCGACCCGACCCAATCCACGCCCGGTTCCGCCGACGGCCCGCTGAAGAGCCGGACGCGCAAGCTGTTCGCGCGCCGGTGGACCCGTGCCGTCGCCGTCGGCCTGACCTCCGGGTTGGTGCTCACGGCGGCACTGGCCGCCCCGGCACCTCCCAGCCGCGCCGACGCGGCGCACTTCGAAATGTCCCAACTCGAATACGGCCCTAACGAGGACATCTTCATCGAGTACGGGGTTCTGACGCCCGGCTGCGACACCCTCAACATAGTGCAGTCGGATCTGTACATAGTGAGACACGGCACCGTCGGAGCGGGGTCGAAGTTGACCGACGTCGCGGGAGCACCAACCGTGGCGATACCCATGACCATGGGTTCCTACATCGGATTGCTGACCATTGGCTATACCGCGCCCGGCGGGAAGATCGGGCGAGGCGAATACGACGTGGTGGAGGATGTGTGCCAAGACGGCTACTTCGACGGCCCGGACACCATTTTGTCGCCAGCTTTTAAGGTGGCAGATCCCGATCCGCTCCGGCCGCCGGATCCCGCGGCAGAGGCGGCAATCCGAGATATCAAAGACGCAGCAGCCGCAAGAGCGCAAAAGAAGGGATTGGCCTGGGCTCTCGTCGCCGCAGCGCGGCTAGGTGCCCGAGGTCGGTACACCTACTACAAGATCCACCTCAGCATCTTGAAGGAGGTCACGCTCTGGTCGTGGTCTATCGACGTGGGAATTGCCAACGACCCGCCCGACCCGGCCTTCACGCAGGCGGTCTCCGCGCCGCCGATCGACTCCTATGAGGAAACCGACAACGGCACCGAACTCGGCCGAGCGTATCAAAGCCTCTATTATGCGGCGGCTAATGAAGCGGCTGCCGCAGAAGGTTTCTTGCACGCTTTGGAGAAGTACCAAGGCGCCGAGGGCAAACTCGGCACCAACCCGGATGCCTCAGCCGCGTTGGCGCAGGCCAAAGCAATTTCAGCCTACGCCCGCCAAGCAGTCAAAGCTCTTGAGGCCGGGCAAGGCGCCCGCGCCGCCGCGATCGCAGCCGGCATTGACGACCGCTGGACTGCCGCCGACCACGCCCAAGCCCAAGCGGTGCGCCAACGGTTGAGGGCCGGGGGATCCTTCACCTCCGACGAGTTGGGGCTGTTGGCCAGCCACGGGATCACCGGCCAGGCCGAACTGGCGCAATTGGCTCAAGAACTGGCCAGCGACGACACATACGACGAGGCCTACCAATCGTTCGCCGATTGGGACGCCGAGGAGACCGCCAAAGAGACCGACTTGGCGGACGCCTTCGAGGGCGTGGCCGCGCTGTTCGATGGCTTCGCGGCCCAGTTGACCGCGGACATGACGGCGGCCGGTTACGCCTTTTACCCGACGGTGACGGTCGCCGGCCCGGCCCAGGCGACCCTGGGCGACACGATCGCCTTGACGGCCGCCACGAACGCCGCCAACACGGTCGCCTGGGACACCGACGCGGACGGGCAGTTCGACGACGGGACCGGCACCACGGCATCGGTCGCCGCCTCCCACCTGGGGTTGACGCGGATCGGCGCCAAGGTGACCGACCCGACCGGCAAGGAAGCGGTGGGCTACTCGCTGGTGGACGTGTCATACCCCGCCGGGCACCCCGTGATCACTGCGACCGACCCGGCGGCGGGCACTGAGCTCCCCGTTGGGCACGGCGACACCAAGACCCTCACGGTCACCCCCGGCCACACCCAAGGCAAGGCGGTGACCGTGACGTGGTATGTCAACGGCCAGGCCGTCGGCACGGGCAACACTCTGACGGTGACAGGCAGCAGCGCGAAGAGCCCGCAAGACGTTCAAGCCAAGGTGACAGACGCCAGCGGCCTTTACGCCACCGCGTCCTGGGATTTGTTCACAATCCAGGTCTCGCCGCCGCCGGCAGGCACCGGGCCGGCGGCCGCTTTCGTGTTCGACCCGGCGAATCCCAACGTGGGGGCACCGGTGTCCTTCACCGACTCCTCGCAGGCGTCCGCCGGGCGCACCGTGGCGGCGTGGGCATGGGACTTCGACGGCAACGGCTCGGTCGACTCCACCGCGCAGAACCCGCAGTGGACGTACAGCACGCCGGGTGCCTACCCGGTGTCTTTGACGGTGACCGACTCTGAGGGCGACCAAGACACCGCCACCGTCACGGTGGTGGCGTCGAATCCGTCCTACCTAACGGTTTACCCGGTGGCCGGGACCATGTCCAAGGGCCAGGTGACCGTGCGGGTCAAGGCGTGGGCCAAGTCCGGCTGGACAGAATTGTCCGGCGCGCAGGTGGTGGTGTCGGTTGGAACCCACTCGGTGACGGTCACCACCGGCGCGGACGGAGTAGCCGAGGCGCGGGTGCCGGTGGTGGCGGGCACCCCGGTGACCGCAGAGCTGATTGGCGCCGCCGATGGCTCCTACGGTCCGGCGCTGGACTCGAACGACTTGTCGGCCTACGGCAAACCGCAGGGCGATGTGGTGTTCGTGGTAGACGAGTCCTGGACCATGGGGGCCTACCAGGACGCGGTGGCCGCCAACCTGAACGTCATTGCGGGCACGCTCGCGCAGTCGATCGACTACCAGTTGGGGCTGGTCGGCTTTGGCGCGTACGCGCATTCAAACGAGGTGGAGCACATCGACCTGCCCGCGACCGACTCGCTGGCCGACTTCGCGGCGGCCACGAGCCGCTTGGAGCGCAACGGGGCCAACGAATGGGGCACAGACGCGATCGTTTACGCCCTGGGTTCCCGTGTGGGCGTGCGCCCGGAGGCGGCCACCTGCCTGGTGCTGCTAGCCGACGAGCACACGCAGATCCGCAACGTGTCGGTGGCCGAGACGGCGCAGGCGTTGGCGGACAACGACGCGACGCTGTTCTCCGTCATCAATCCGCGCGTGGACACGATTGACTACCAGAACCTGGCGACCGGATCAGGTGGAGAGTGGTTTGACATCGCGCAGTTCGCAGCCGACCCGCAAGGCGTTCTGGACGGATTGTTGGCGGGTTGCGTCGCCTCCGTGACGCAGCGCCCGGACCTTTCCGTGACGGTCGACGACGGCTTGACCCAGGTTCCCCTGGACGGCGCCGGGACGTTCACGGTCACGGTGACAAACGACGGATTGGTGGACGCCACCGGCGTCGACTTGGTGTTGGAGTCGACCAGTCCGTTCACACTCGGCGCGATCAGCGGATCCGGCACGGCGGCGGCCCCAACGGGCGGCGGCGGGGACGTGGTCACATGGCCGTCGTTCGGGTTGGCGGCCGGTGACAGCGTGAGCTTCACGGTTGGCTGGTCACCTTTGCCCGGCACCCAACCCGGCGACGTGGTGTCGGTTGAAGCGCGGGTGGAGGACGACGGCTTGAACGGGGCGGATTTGTCGCCCGCGAACAACCAGGCTTCGGATTCGACCACCGTGGTGGCGATCCCGACCCAGCCCGTGTCGGTGGTCTACGTGGACGATGCCGCCGCCGGGGCTCCCGTAGTCCCCCTCGCCGGGACAAGGACCGCTTTGGTCGGTCCGCGGTTGTCGCCCGTCGGGTTCACCGAGGCCGAAGCCCGCGCCGGCGTTCCCGCCGGCTACGTGTTCGTCTCGCTGGACAATGTGGCCACCTTCGACGACGACGATTCCCAGGCGCAAACCATCACCGTGCATCTGGCTCATCACCACACCCAGTCGAGTTTGGCGGTGACCCGAACCATCGAGTACCTGGGCGCCGGCGCGGCCACCCCGGCCCCGGTGGCCGAGGACCTGCTGTGGTACGCCGATGCCGACGACGTGACCGGGGATGTGGTGTATTCCACTCCGGGCGGCTATTCGGAGGTCGCCTCCCCGGTGGTGCCCGGATTCACGGCGGACCCGTTGGTGGTCGAGGCCACCGCGCCGGTGGCCTCGACGTCCGTGCGCCCGGTGGACACAGTCGTGACCGTGGTGTATTTGGCCGGCTCGGAGCAACTGGTTTCGGTTGTGTACGTGGACGACGACTTGGGCGGCGCGCCGGTTGTGCCGGTGGCGGGGTCCCGGACGGCGTTGATCGGCGCCAGGCTGTCGCCAGTCGGGTTCACCGAGGCCGACGCTTTGGCGGGCGTGCCCGCGGGTTACGTGTTCGCGTCGTTGGACAACGTGGCGACGTTTGACGACGACGAGAACCAGGCGCAGACCATCACGGTCCATCTGACCCACCACCACACTCTGTCCACGCTGGTTGTGACACGGGTTGTGCAATACACCGGCGCGGGGGACTCAACCCCCGAGCCGGTGGAGCAAGAGGTGTTGTGGTACGCGGACACCGATGACGTGACCGGTGTGACGGTGTACTGGTCGTCCGAAGGCTACCCGGAGGTGGCCACACCGGACGTGGACGGCCACACCCCTGACCGCGACCTCGTTGAGGGCACGGGCCCGGTGGGGCAAACGACGTTGCCGCCCACGGACACGGTGGAACTAGTCGAATACGAACCCGCCCAGGAACCCGAGCCCACGCCGACGCCCACCCCGACTCCAAGCGGTTCGGCGCCGCCTGCTCCGCCGGCCCTGCCGATCACGGGTCCCGGAGGCGCGGCCGGGGTTGCGGCTCTGGCGGCCCTCCTACTGGGGCTGGGAGCCGCCTTGGTGCGCGCGAGGCAAACCAAACGGCATCGGGCAACGCTTTAGCATTCCTGTGCCAACGCCCGACGGCCCCCAGCCCGTTGTTGTGGCTGGGGGCCGTCGGCGTTGTTGAAGAGCCTTTCCGCGAGGCGGAGATCAATGTCCCCGTTGCGATAGCCCCTGTGCTTTCGCGACGCAAGTGACGGCCGGAGCCGCTGGTGGCGGGTGAGAGATTCGAACTCCCGAAGCGATTCCGCGTCTGATTTACAGTCAGATCCCATTGGCCTCTCGGGCAACCCGCCTGGGCCGACCCGCGAACGAGCCAGCGCCAAGCAACCATACTAGTTAAGCGCGCCTGGTGAAAATCGGCGCCTCGGGCGTCCTGCCCGGCGGCGACGGAGCCAGCTTTCCGGCGCTTCCAGCCCGCCAGCCAAAGGAGTTCAAAATGATCGTTGTCACCATGAACGAGATTCCCGGATATCAGGTCGACGCCATCCTGGGCGAGGTGATGGGCGTGACGGTCCGGTCGCGCGACATGTTTTCGCAAATGGGCGCGGGGCTCAAGGCGATGGTGGGCGGCGAGCTGAAAGGCATGACGTCCAACCTCTACGAGTCGCGGGTGGAGGCGACCAACCGCATGACGGCGGAGGCGGGGGCCAGGGGCGGGAACGCCGTGATCGCGGTCCGATTCGACGCGTCCGACCTGGGCGGCACGTGGACGGAGTTGTGCGCGTACGGCACGGCCGCAGTCGTCTCGCCCATCCCGGCGGGGATGCCGGGTGCGACGGCGCAGTCCGCCAGCGCCGCCGCGCAGCCGGGGCAACCGCGCTAGCCGCAGGGCGGCGCGGCGGGGGCTGGCGAGCGGCAGCGGCGCGGCCGCAGGACTCTCAGGCGGGCGGCCGATCCGTCTGCCGGACCGGCCCGGCGGGCGGCCGGTGGGACAATGGTGGGCATGGCTCAAGACTCTTCGTTCGACATCGTCTCCAAGATCGACCGCCAAGAGGTCGACAACGCCCTCAACCAGGCCGCCAAGGAAGTCCAACAGCGTTACGACTTCAAGGGCACCGGCGCGTCGATCGCGTGGAGCGGACAGGAGCTGATCGTCATGTCCGCCAATTCGGAGGACCGTGTCAAAGCGGTGTTGGACGTGCTCCAGACCAAGCTGATCAAGCGCGGGGTGTCGCTCAAGGCCATCGACGCGGGCGAGCCGCGCCAATCCGGCAAAGAAGTCAAGATCGACGCGAGGCTGAAAGAGGGCCTGAGCGCGGAGATGGCGAAGAAGATCGCCAAAGCCATCCGCGACGAAGGCCCGAAGGGCGTGCGCACCCAGATCCAAGGCGACGAGTTGCGGGTCACGTCCAAGTCCCGTGACGACCTTCAGGCTGTGATCGCCCTGGTCAAGGAGAAGGACTTCGAGGCGGCGCTCCAGTTCGTCAATTACCGCTGACCGGGACGGGCTGACCGTGGCAGGCCGCCCGGGACAGGCCGACCCGGAGGCGGCCGGCCGCCTCAGGCCGCCACGAAGATGTGCTTGGCGGTGTCCGGGTCGAGGCGGACCTCGGCCGGGCCTGAGCCGACGGCCACTGACCGGCCGTCCAGCCGGGCTGGAACCTCGGCGCCCGGGCGAACCCCGGCCGCGTCCAGTTCGGCCATAAGGTCAATACTGGTCTGCAGGTTCTCCCCCAACCGGACCACGCGGAACGGCCCGGTCGCGCCCTCGTCAAGGGCTTCGGGCAGCCGGATCACCCCGGACATGAATTCCGCCACCGACTGGTTGTCGCCCAGTTCCGCCAGGCCCGGAATTGGGTTGCCGTAGGGCGAATGCGCGGGATGTCCCAGGATCTCCAGCAACCGGCGCTCAACTTCCTCGCTCATGACGTGTTCCCAACGGCAGGCCTCGTCATGGACCCGCGGCCAGTCAAGCCCGATCACGTCCGTCAGCAGCCGCTCAGCCAGTCTGTGCTTCCGCATCACCTGGATCGCCCTGGCCCTGCCATGATCCGTCAACCGCAGGTGGCGGTCCTCTTCCACCACCAGCAGTCCGTCGCGCTCCATCCGGGCCACAGTCTGCGAGACGGTGGGGCCGGAATGCCCTATCCGCTCGGCGATCCGGGCGCGCAGGGGCGTCAAACCCTCTTCTTCGAGTTCGTAGATGGTCCGCAAATACATCTCGGTCGTGTCGATCAGTTCGGACATCGCTCGCATCCCTCCCTCTTTCGCCGTCGCCGGGTCACCCCGGTGGGGTCGCCGCTCCAAGCGTAATCGGTCCAGCGTACCCGTTCAGGGCGCCGGGTGGCGGGCATCGTAACGCCAAAACGGGCGGTGCCAGCGGGTCAGGAGCGCCACCCCGACCACGCAGGCCACGCCTCCGGCCACGACAGCCCAGCCTTCGCCCAGCAGGTCCGAGTCGAAGCCGGTGACCATGTCGCCCAGGCGCGGTCCGCCCGTCACCACCACGATGAACACGCCTTGCAGGCGCCCGCGCAGGTGGTCCGGCGTGGCGGCCTGCAAAATGGTGCCCCGGAAAACCGCGGAAACCGTGTCCGCCGCCCCGGCCACGGCCAGCCCAACGCCCGCGCAGACCAGCGCCCACCAGATGACGTGGTCCGGGTTGGTCCGGCCGGCGGCCACCAGCACCAGGCCGGTCAGCACGATCCCCACTCCCCAAACGCCCACGGCGACCACCACCCCGCGCCCTTGCCAGCGGTAGCGTCCAACCGGCCCCGACAGGACCGACGCGGCCAGGGTGCCCACCGCCAGACAGCCCGCGAGCACGCCGACCGTCGGTTTGCCCCCGCCTATGATGACTGCGGCGATGGCCGGAAACGCGGTCCTTGGGAAGGCCAGCACCATGGCGCAAAAGTCCGCCAGGAAGGTCATGAGCAGGTTCCGCCGCACCGCCAGGAACCGCAGACCCTCCCAGACGGACCGCCAGCCGCTCACCTCACGCCCGTCGGCCCCCGGCACCTTCAGCGGCGGCATGGGGGGCAGCCGGAAAAGGGCGTAGAGCGCGGCGGTGAAAGTCACCGCGTCGATCAGGTAGGTCGGCCCGTAGCCAACGGCCTCAACCAGCGCGGCCCCGACCAACGGACCGCAGAGGGTCGCCAGCGAAAACGTCATGGTGTTGAGCGCGTTGGCGGCGGGCAGTTGTTCCAGCGGCACCAGTCGCGGGATGATCGCGCTCCTCGCCGGCGAGGACACCGACGCGGCGCCCGCCTGCACCGCCACCAGCAAGTAGAGGAGCCAGACGGAGTCCGCCCGCAGGTAGGCTTGCAGCACAATCCCGAAGGTCGCCAACCACATGACGGACGATGCCGCCAAAGCCACTTTCCGCCGGTCGTGGGCGTCTACCAGCGCCCCGCCATAGAGCCCCAACAACACCACCGGCGCCAGCGCGAAGCCCCCGACCAGCCCGACCGCCAGCGACGACCCGGTCAGGTCGTAGACCTGGAGGCTAACCGCCGTGGCCGTCAGCATGGCGCCGATGTTCGCCAGGGCCTGACCCGCCCAAAGCCGCCGGTAATCGACGGACTGTTTCAGCGGGGTGATGTCGGCGAAGATGGACGCCACGGTGTGACCTTAGCCTTGCCGCCGGCTTTGGCCGTCGCCCGGCTCGTCGTCTGGCCCGGCGCCCAGTGTGTCAGGGGCGGGGGACGATTGGTCGCCAACGCCTTGTTCGCTCGCGGCCTCCTCGCCGGTCGCGCCCTCGCCCGGATGGGACTCGTCCGGCAAGTGTTCCCCGGCGGCCGGGTTGGCCACCGACCAGTGCGGCGGCAGCAGGTGGTCGAACTTGATTTCCACTTTCCAGTGGACCTTGGCCCAGATCATCGCGGCTATCCCAATGGCCAGGGAGGTGATCGCGCCGACCCCGATCGACCAGCGCGGCCCCCAGGTGTCGGCGATCCAGCCGACAATCGGCGAGCCGATTGGAGTGGCCCCGAGGAAGACCATCATGTAGATGGACAGGACGCGGCCGCGAAGCTCGGGCGGAACGGACAGCTGCAAAGTCGAGTTGGCCGCTGTGATGAGCGTGAGGGTGGCCGCGCCGACCAGCACGCCGCTGGCGGCATAGGTCCAATAGGTCGGCGTCACCGCAGAGACGCCGGCGGCCAGGCCGAACGCGATGGTCGAACCGATGACCAGGCGGACGCGGGGGCGGCGGCGGCGGGCGGCCAGGAGGGCGCCAAAGACCGCTCCGACGGCGAACAGCGATCCGAGGATCCCGTATTCGCCAGCCTGCCTGTCGAACACGCCTCGCGCCATCACACCCATGGTCAGCTGCGAGTTCAGGCCGAAGCAGGAGACCACCCCGATCACCACCAGGATGACTTGGATGTCGGTCCGGTGGCGGACGTAGCGCAGTCCGGCCCGCAGTTGTCCCTTCGCGCGGGTCGCGGACGGCATCGGCTTGAATTCAGACACCCGCATCATGGCCATGGCGCCAACAGTGAACACGAAGCTGAGGCCGTTGGCCATGAACACCCAACCTGACGGCCAGGCCGCCAGCGCCAACCCGGCCGTGGCGGGCGCGATCATGCGCGCCACGTTGAAATTCGCCGAGTTCAGGCCGACCGCGTTGGCCAGGAGGCGGCCGCCAACCAGTTGGCCCACGAAGGTCTGGAAGAACGGCGCCTCGAACCCGGCCACGGTGCCGCTCAACACCGCGAAAACGTAGATGCCCGGCAGGTTCATGTGCCCGGCCAGCAGCAGTCCGCCAAGTATGAAGGACAGCACCGCCTGCGTGGATTGGGTAATCGTGTAGACCAGGCGCCGGTTCCACCGGTCGGCCAAGAGGCCGCCGATCGGCGAAATCACCAGGGTTGGCCCAAACTGCAGGGCGGTGACAATGCCGACCGCCAAGCCGTTGTCGTCGGAGAAGACCGTCAGGACAATCCAGTCTTGGGCCACCCGCTGCATCCAGGTGCCGGTGTTGCCAAACAGAGCCCCGAAGAACCAGAGCCGATAGTTCCGAACAGCGAACGACGCGAACGTCCCGCTCATAACCTTCCTCAAAGAACGCGCCGGTTGGGGCGCCGATTAAAGACCCCAGGGCCGGGCTGCCAGCGTGTCGGAACACGCTCGCCGGGACGGGCCACGGTTCGTTTTCGTGTTCATCCGCTGCCGGATGAACACGAACACCGCAAATGTCCCGGCCGGGTCAGCACCGGCCCTCGAGAGTATGCGCCTACCAGCCTAGCGAGCGCAGAACCACACGTATAGGCTCAAGCGCGAAATAGATCACGAACAGCACGCTGGCCACCCACATCAGCGGATGCACTTGTTTGGCTTTGCCGACCGCCGCCTTGATGATGACGAAGGAGACGAATCCGGCGCCAATCCCCGCCGTGATCGAGTAGGCGAACGGCATCAGGATGATGGTCAGGAAGGCCGGAATGGCGATCTCGTAGTTCTTCCAGGAGATCCCGCTGACCTGCATCATCATCAGGAAGCCGACCACCACCAGGGCGGGCGTGGCGGCCTCGTAGGGGACCACGTTGACCAGGGGCGACAAGAACGTCGCCAGCAAGAACAGCAGCCCGGTGACAATGTTGGCGAAGCCGGTGCGGGCGCCGTCGCCCACGCCCGCGGCCGACTCGATGTACGCGGTGTTGGAGGACACGCCGCCCGCGCCGCCCGCGATCGCCGCCACCGAGTCGACAATCAGAATCTGCTTCGTCTTGGGCGGGTTGCCCTCTTTGTCGAGCAGACCGCCTTCGGCGCCGATCGCCACCATTGTTCCCATGGTGTCGAAGAAGTCGGCCAGCAGCAGGGAGAACACCATCAAGACCAGCGTCAACAGGCCGAGCTTCTGGAAGGCGCCGACAATCGAGAATTGGCCCAGGATGGAGAAATCGGGTAACTCGAAGACGCCGCTGAACTTGGGCACGTTCAAGTTCCAGCCCTTCTCGTTTTCCACTGCGGGCCCCAGTTTGGCGACCGCCTCCACAATGACGGCCAGCACGGTGGCGGCGACAATGGCGATCAGCAGCGCGCCCCGCACTTTCCGCACCATCAGGATGATCGCGATCACCAGGCCGACCACGAAGACTAAGACCGGCCAGGTGCCAAGGGTCCCGGAACCGCCCAGTTGCAGCGGCGTGCCGCTGGCGGGGGTGACGAAACGGGCGTCGACCAGGCCGATCAGCGCGATGAACAGCCCTATGCCGACCGAGATGGCAATCTTCAGTTGCGCGGGCACGGCCTTGAAAACGGCCTCGCGGAACCCGGTCAGCACCAAGATCAAGATGATGACGCCCTCAAGCACCACCACGCCCATGGCATCCGCAAAAGTCATGTCCGGCAATTGGGCCAGGGTGAACGTGACAACGGCGTTGATGCCCAGCCCGGCCGCGATCGCCATGGGGTAGTTCGCCACCAGGCCCATCGCGATCGTCATGATCCCGGCGATCAACGCCGTGCCGGCCGCCACCGTGCCCAGGTTGGCTTCCTCGCCGCCGCCAATGAAGGTGCCGGCGGAGGACGGCGCGCCGGACAGGATCAGAGGATTGAGCACAATGATGTAGCTCATGGCGAAGAACGTGACCAGGCCGCCGCGCACCTCCTGGCCAATGGTCGAGCCTCGCTCGGTGATCTTGAAGTAGCGGTCTATGGGACCTTTGGGAACGGCTTTGGGAGACGGCCGGGAGGGAGCAGACTTTGCCATGACGGCGATTCTCGCAGATCGGTGTTGCCAACGCCAAACACCGCCGGACGGGCCCCAAGGAGTGCGCCCTGGGTGGGTTAGGATGCGGGATGTGAGCACGCTCCCTCCGCCCGTTGAGATCAACCATCCCCTGCTTTTCGGGATCGGCACGGGGCTGTGGGCGCTCGCCTTGGCGGTGTTGGTGGCGCTCGACCTGACGGGCGTCTACCAGGCGCGGGTCTGGATCTGGGTGTGCGGCGTCGGCGTGGTCCTGGGGATAGCGGGCGTGGTTTATTCCAAGCATTCTTGGCGCGCCCGCCGCGACTGATCGACGGCCGGTCTGCGGCGCGCCGGCGCGAACCGGACCCGCGCTACCGGTCCAGCGAGACGGGCACGATCGACGAATCGTCCACCATTGGGCTGTTGGCGGGCCATTGCGTGGCGGTGCGGGCGACGTCAGTCTCCGAATGCGCGCCGCAACCGTGGTCGTAGGAGACCACAGAGCCGTCGCGCGGCGACCACTGGTTGGCGCAGACCCCGAACACCGACCTCAGCGCGCCCGCCAGGGGCGTGACAAAACCGCAGGTCGAACAGTGGGCCACGGCCTTGACCGCCTCGGCGGCGGCCGGTCCGTGGACGCCCGCGTACCAGCGCGTGGCGGCCTCTGAGCGCCCAAGGACGGAGAGCACCCTCGGTCTTCCCAAACCCAACTCCCAGATCACCAGCCGGTCGGCATCGGCGTCATCGGTCGCCGTATAACCGGGTTCCAGCCGAGGGTCGTCCAGGATGTGCGGCAGCACGTCACCGGGGCGGACGTCCCCCGGCTCCAACCGGTCGGCCCAAGGCACAAAGGCGGGGGCCAGCAGGGCGCCGTCGCCCGGCAGCAGCTCCGTCTCAGAGACCGTGGCGTGCCGCCCGCGGGGCACGCGCGCCATGGTCACAGCCCAACTCCAGCCCACGTAGCCCGGCAGGAGGCAGGCGAAGCGCAGGGTCCCAACCCTTTCGCCTTCCATCTCCAGGCCCAGGTATTCGCCCACGTCAGCGGCGTTCGTGATCTCGCCAAGGGCCTGCCGGGCCAACTCTTGCGCTTCCCGAGAGGACAGGTACGCGTCCGCTTTGGCCCGCCGAACCCCCTTCACCTTGCCCGATGCCGTGGTCACCGTCACGCTTCCAAGTCCCCCGCCACAGCCCGCAGCAGTCCGGCCACCTTGGTCGCCGAGCGCCTCTCCGGATACCGTCCCCGGCGCAGGGTGTTGGAGGTGTCGTCAAGGACCTTGATCAGGTCTTCAATGATCACGACCATGTCTTCCGGCTTCTTGCGGTGGGCTTTCGCCACCGAGGGCGGGGCGGCCAGCAACCGGACCGCCAGCGCGGACGGCCCGCGCTTGCCGTCCGCCACGTCATACTCCACCTTGGTGCCGGGGCGCGGCGCGGTCACGCCCGCAGGCAACGCGCTGGCGTGCAGGAACACATCGCTGCCGTCCTCGCCAGTGATGAAACCGAAACCGCGGCCCTCGTCAAAGAACCTGACCTTGCCGCTGGGCACGCAAACCTCCTGAAAACCTGGGTGGACTGAAACGATCATCTAAGGTTACCGGTTCGCGGCGTTCGCCGTCCGCCGCGGCCCGTCGCGCCCAGTTCGCTCCCAGCTTTTGTTCAGACGTCTCATAGACGTTTACCAGGAAACCCGGCCAGACTGAATCCATGACGCCTACGCCAATCGCCAAACTGCTTGTGGTGGACGACGAGCCGAACATCCGCGATCTTCTGGCCACCTCGCTGAAGTTCGCGGGCTTCCAAGTGGAGACCGTGGCCACCGGCGGGGAGGCGGTCGCCGCCGTCTTGGAGCACTCCCCAGACCTGTTGGTGCTGGATGTGATGCTGCCGGACATGGACGGCTTCGCGGTTACCCACCGGCTGCACGAGTTGGGGGAAAACGTGCCCGTGTTGTTCCTGACCGCCCGCGATCAGATCGAGGACAAGCTGCACGGGCTGACCGTGGGCGGCGATGACTACGTCACCAAGCCGTTCAGTTTGGAGGAGGTCATCGCCCGCATCAAGGCCGTCCTCCGGCGCACCCGCCCGGCTGCGGGCGCCGAAGACGCCGTCATGCGGGTCGGCGACCTGGAACTCGACGACGATTCGCATGAGGTCCGCCGCGCCGGGGTGGAGGTCGAACTGTCCCCCACCGAGTTCAAGCTGCTCCGCTACCTGATGGTCAACGTTGGCCACGTGCTGTCGAAAGCCCAAATCTTGGACCACGTGTGGGAGTACGGCTGGGTCGGGGACGACGGCATCGTCGAAAGCTACGTCTCCTACCTCCGGCGCAAACTGGACGTGCGGCCGGACGGGCGGGAACTACCCCCGCTCATCCACACCAAGCGGGGTTTCGGCTACGTTCTGCGACCGGCCCCCGAGGCGGCGCCAACGGCTCGCCCATGACCCAGACGAGCGCTCCCAAGGCCCGCCCTGGCCAGCCGCTGCCCGTCAAACTGGCGATCATCATCGCCAGCCTGGTGGTGGTGGGGCTGGCCTTGGTCGGCACCGTCACAACGGTGGTGTTGCGCCTCAAGCTGGTGGCGGAACTCGACCGCCAATTGGCGCAGACGCTCTCCAGCTTGGCCGCCGGCAGCCAACTGGACGCCGCCATGTCCGGCCCGTCCGACTACGTGGTGATGGTTTTCGCCGCCGATGGCGCCCCCCTCGACCAGTTCGCCGGCTGGGGCCACGATTCGTCCAAGCTGCCAGCCCTCGACGACCTGCCCGCGGAACGGACGCAGGACCGGGCGGGGGAGCCTTTCACTGTTGCCTCAACGGCTTCCGGCGGCCAATGGCGCTGTCTGGCCACCCTGGCCCGCAGTCCGTTCGAGACCCAGTCGGTGGTCCTGGCGCTGCCCCTCGACTCCGTCAACGACACCACCCGGCAGGTGGCGCTGTTGGTGGTCTGGCTGACCCTGGCGGTCGCGGTGGCGGCCACCGCCACCGGCTACGCCATGGTGCGCCGGTCCCTGCGGCCCTTGCGCCACGTCGAGGCGGCCGCCGCCCAGATCGCTGGCGGGGACTTGACCACCCGGATGCCGCCCGCCCAGCCGGGCACGGAGGTGGGCCACTTGACGGATTCGCTCAACGCGATGCTGACCCAAATCGAGGCCGCCTTCGCCACCCAGAGCGCCTCTGAGGCGCGGATGCGGACCTTTATCTCGGACGCCTCGCATGAGCTGCGGACGCCGTTGGCCGCGATCCGGGGGTACGCCGAGCTTTATCGGATTGGGGGCCTTGAACAACACGAAGCCCTGGCGGGCGCCATGAAGCGGATTGAGGACGAGGCGGCCCGAATGGGGGCGATGGTCGGCGACCTGTCGACTCTGACCCGCTTGGCGGAGGCCCAAGCGCTCCGCCTGGCCCCGGTCGACCTGTTGGCGCTCGCGGCGGACGCGGTGGCGGACGCGGAGGCTCTGGATCCCGGCCGCGCGATCCGCCTGCTCGGCCCGGCTGAACCGGTCCCGCCGTTCCCGGCGGAGGAAGCCGCCCTGCGGCAAGTCTTGACGAACCTGATGGCCAACGCCGTCAAGTACACGCCAGCCGGCTCGCCCATCGAGGTGGCGATCGGCCACTGGGCGCAGGCAGGCGCCGTGATCGAAGTGCGGGACCACGGCCCCGGCATCCCCGCCGACAAGCGCGAGCGTGTCTTCGACCGCTTCTTCCGCCTGGACGATTCGCGCTCGCGCGACCTGGGCGGCAGCGGCCTGGGCCTGGCCATCGTGGCGGGCCTGGTGGGCGCCCACGGCGGCCAAGTCGAGGTCGTTGAAACCCCAGGCGGGGGTGCCACCTTCCGGGTCACGCTCCCCGCCCCGGATTCCGGCACCTGAGAACGGCGGGTTTGACCGAAGAGACGCGGCTCCGTCTGCTTCCAGTCCCGTGGGTGCGGGATCACCCTGCTCCTCTTTTCCGCAGCCGAGACGCGCTGTGGCTTCCGCGCTTGCCCGTCACCGGATTCGGACAAGCCGAACGGAGTCAAATAGTCCCATCTTGAGTTAGTATTTCTCAGGGCCGCTTCCCGGCCCACTCTAGGGCTAGCCTTTACCTCTCCTTGGCAGGATAGCTTTAGGGGACACTTCGATTAGTTGAGGTGACTGGGCACCGTGGGCCACACCGAGATTCCGGATTGGCTGTTGGCAGTTTGGTCGAGAGCCCTGGTTGAGGCCGGGTCGCCCGCATCCGCCGACGAGATGTCCCGGCTTGGGTCGAAGCTTCTGGAGCGCTGGGCCAATCCCGCTAGGTCCTTCCACGGGTTGAGCCACCTGATCACCGTGTTGGAAAAGATCGATGAACTGTCGCAGGAGGCTTCCTGCCCGTGCTTGGTCCGGCTGGCCGCGTTTTACCATGGCGCCATCCTGTCGAACGTCGGCGGCGAGGCCCGCCACCACGCTTGGGGCGAGGACCAGGAACGCTCCGCCGAACTGGCCGAGGGGCAACTGCGGCATTTGGAGTTACCTGAGGCGAAAACGCTCCGGGTTCGGGCCCTCATCACACAACTGGGCGCCCGGCCCCCCCACATCAAGGATCCCGACCTGGCCGTCCTGTGCGACGCGGAACGGGCCGTGCTAGCCTCCGACCCGCGCACCTACCGGCTCTACGCCCAGGCAGTCCGGGCCGAATGCGGCGACGAACCTCCCCAAACGATCCTTGAGGCCAGGATTGCGGCGCTCCGGGGATGGCTGGGCAAGGAACGCCTCTTCCTCACCTCGGGAACGGCGGCCTGGGAGGACGCGGCCCGCAACAACATTGAGGCGGAGCTATCCCGTGCGGAGCGCGACCTGGCTACGCTGACCGCCCCAAGCATGCACCCGTCGGCGAGCGCGACCACCGTGCGCACCGCCTCCGGATCGCTGGGCGGCTCCTTGACCGTGGACGGCCGCCTCTCCTCGGTTTGAGCGGTTGTCCACACGGCTTTTGTTTCTGCCCTGCAGCCGCCCTGCCCGCGCCTTAGTGTGCTGGTCAGGGCCGCAAACGGCGGCCTGTTCAAGACAGGAGCGGGAGCCCATGAGCGTTTTCCAAGTCAATTCTGAGACTCTGTCGGTGGTCGCCGGAGCCGCCAACGGGTCAATCGGCGCGATCCAATCGGAGATCGCCACCCTGAACGGCCACTGCGCCGAACTCGCCAGCGTTTGGACTGGCGCGGCGGCCAACGCCTTCGCCGGCGCGATGGAGCAATGGCGGGGCGCCCAGCGCACAGTCGAAGAAGCCCTCGCCTCGCTCAGCCAGGCGCTCGTGGCGGCGAGCCAAGGCTACGCGGAGGTTGAACAGGCGAACACGTCACTGTTCGCCCGCTGACGCGGCCTCGCCTGGCGCTGCGGGGCCGTCAGGTTCGGCATTACCGGGGGCTAGGCCCCTTGAAGCAGCCCTCGTCGGCTCTGTCGGCTCCGGCCGGTCTGGAGGTTCCGGCGGCTCCGGATATTGCGGGTTTCCCGGCGGCTTTGCCGGCTTCGGCTGGTGTAGCTGTTCCGGTGGCTCGGTCGGTTTTGTGGGCTCCAGTTGTTTCGGTTGTTCCGGTTGCTCCGGCGGCTCCGGCAAAGGCAGCCAAGCGGACAGCTCGGTTTGGCCCGACTCGTTCATTCGCAGCTCCAGGCCGCCGCCGCGGGCTTCAAGGCGCAGTTGGTGTCCCGCCAGACCGCCGGCCGGGCGGGCGCCATCAGCCAAAGGCTGGCCGTCGTTGCTGACTGTCAAGACCAGCCGCCGGGCGGGGCTGTCATCCGCCAAGTCCAAGGCGACCGTGATGGACCGAGCCGAACCGTGCTTCAGGGCGTTGGTCACCGCCTCGTCGAGCACCGACACAACAACCGCCCGCGACCCGACGTCCAAAGCCGGCTCCAGAACGGTGTCGAAAGCGGCGGCGTTCTCAGAGACCTCAAGGGCGACCGAGACGCTGGCGGGCACCCGGCCGATCGCCAACGCCATGGCCTGATGCAGGCCAATGTCGGCGCCAACCGGAAAGAGCGAGTGGGAGAGCTGCCGCACGTCGTCCTCGCGGAGGTGGTCAATGTCCTGGATGATCTCCCGCAGCAAGCTGATCGCCACTTGGTCGTCGTTGAGTTCCGCCATCGGGATGACCTCGCTCTGCAAGCGGCTGGCGGCGAAGACCAGCCGCTGCTGCACCTGGTCGTGGAGCACCGCAGAGATCTCCCGGCGCACCTTGAGTTCGGCGTTCTCGCGTTCCAGCGCGGCGGCACGAGCCTCAAACTCCATTTCCGCCATCAGCCGTTCCGCTTGGACGGCGCGGACCTGGGATTTCGCCAAATACATGGACACCGTGATGCAGCTAAACGGCACCGCCACGGCTAAGAGCCCCTCCAACACCCAAGGGCCCACCATGAAGGCTCTGCCCCACACGGCCATTTCAACGCCGAAGCGCAGGGCGCCGGCCCCCACTGAGAAGATGAGCGCGACGGTCAGACGCCAGGTCCAAGATTCGCCAGCGGGATAGAACGGCACCACGCCGGCGGCGCCCAGCAACGCCGGCACAAAGGCGAAGGACCAAATGCCGAAGATGTAGGTCCCTTCGACTGGCGAATCAGTGATGACGAGCGACGCCCAGTTCCAGACGGCGAACCATTCCAGAACCAGGGACAGCGATATGACCAGCATGATGGAGACCGCGAAAGTCAAATAGACCCACCGTTCCCCCCCACGGTCGGTCAGCCACCGCCAACGAGCCATAGGCCGCTATTTTCGGGAGGTCTGCTGCAGGAACCTCAACACCGCCGCGACGCGGGGGGACGCGTCATGCGAGGTGATGCCCAGGGTGCGGTAAATGGCCTGCAGGTGGTTCTCGACCGACCGTCGGGACAGGCCCAGCAATTCGGCGGCGGTGGCGTTGGAGAAGCCCTGGGCCACCAGCCGCAAAACCTGCAGTTGGGCGGAGGACAACTGGGAGACCGCCGTTCCCTCCCGTGCGGCGGACCGTTCGGCCAACTCGGGGTCCAGGATGACCTCGCCGCGGGCGGCGGCCTCGATGGAGCGGAAAAGCACGTCCTTGGTGACCGAAGAACGCTTCGACAAGTAGGACCACGGCCGCGGCACGTTGGAGCCGATCGAAACCACCAAGTCCATCACGTCGTGGCTGGACAACAGCATGACTATCAGGTTCGGGTCGGCGCGCTGCATTGAAACGCCCAGGGCCACGCCGTTGCCGTCGCCCAGCACCACGTCCATCAGCACCAGGTCGACCGACCCGGGCGGGAACTTCGCGCGCGCGTCAGCCGCCCCCGAAGCGGCCCCGACCACCTCCAGGCCTCCATGGGCGGAGGCCAGATCGGTCAGCATTGACCGCAGGAGGTCCTCGTCCTCGATGATCCCGATCCGCACGGGCGCAGGCAGGGAGTTCATGGCTCTCAAACTAGCGCTTTTACCTAGAGCGCGCACGTTTGCCTGCTCAGCCCCTAGCCGAATACACCCAAGCAGGGCCCCAACTCGCGCACAAAAGGCCTGGGGCCAGTGTCACGGAAAACACTGGCCCCAGGCCCGCAAAACTGCTCAGTGAGACTGCCGATCTGGGATCAGTAGTCCATCCCGCCCATGCCGCCGTCCGGCGCGGCCGGCGCGGATTTCTCCGGCTTGTCCGCGACAACCGCTTCGGTCGTCAAGAACAGGCCGGCGATCGAGGCAGCGTTCTGCAGCGCGGAACGGGTGACCTTGACCGGGTCGGCAATGCCGGCGGCCATGAGGTCCTCGTACTCGCCCGTTTCGGCGTTGAGCCCAACGCCCACCGGGGAGTTGGCGACCCGCTCGGCCACCACGCCGCCTTCCAGGCCGGCGTTCTCGGCGATCTGCTTGAGGGGCGCGGACAGGGCCACCTTGACGATGTTGGCGCCAATCGCCTCGTCGCCACTGAGCTCCAGATCCTTGAAGGCGTCCTTCCCGGCCTGCAGCAGCGAGACGCCGCCACCGGCCACAATGCCCTCTTCCACAGCCGCCTTGGCGTTGCGGACCGCATCCTCAATGCGATGCTTGCGCTCCTTCAGTTCGACCTCCGTCGCCGCGCCGGCCTTGATGACCGCCACGCCGCCAGCCAGCTTGGCCAGACGCTCTTGCAGCTTCTCGCGGTCGTAGTCGGAGTCGGTCGCCTCGATCTCGGACCGGATCTGGGCCACCCGGCCGGCAATCGCCTCGGCGTCGCCGCCGCCGTCCACGATCGTGGTCTCATCCTTGGTCACAACCACCTTGCGGGCGGTGCCCAGCATGTCGAGAGTGGTGTTCTCAAGCTTGAGGCCAACCGTCTCGGAGATGACCTGGGCGCCGGTCAACACGGCCATGTCCTGCAGCATCGCCTTGCGGCGGTCGCCGAAGCCGGGGGCCTTGACAGCCACCGACTTGAAGGACCCGCGGACCTTGTTGACCACCAGCAGGGCCAGCGCCTCGCCGTCCACGTCCTCGGCGATGATCGCCAGGGGCTTGGACACCTGCGAAACCTTCTCCAGCAGCGGGAGCAGGTCCTTGACCGAGCTGATCTTGGATTCGACCAACAGGATGTAGGGCTCCTCCAGCACGGCTTCCTGACGCTCGGCGTCGGTCTGGAAATACATCGACAGGTAACCCTTGTCGAAACGCATGCCCTCCGTCAGCTCGAGTTCCAGGCCAAAGGTGTTGGACTCCTCAACGGTGATGACACCCTCGTTGCCAACCTTGTCCATAGCCTCGGCGATCAGGGAACCGATCGCCGGGTCGCCGGCGGAGATCGAGGCCGTGGCTGCTACCTCGTCCTTGCCCTCCACTTCCTTGGCCTGCGCCAACAGAGTCTTGACGACGGCATCGACGGCCTGGTCGATCCCCCGCTTGAGGGCGATCGGGTTGGCGCCGGCGGCCACGTTGCGCAAACCTTCGCGCACCAGGGCCTGGGCCAAGACGGTTGCGGTGGTGGTGCCATCGCCCGCCACGTCGTCAGTCTTCTTGGCGACTTCCTTGACCAGTTCGGCGCCGATCTTCTCGAAAGGCTCCTCCAGTTCGATCTCTTTTGCGATCGACACGCCGTCATTCGTGATGGTGGGGGCTCCCCACTTCTTCTCCAAGACCACGTTGCGGCCCTTGGGCCCCAAGGTGACCTTGACCGTGTCGGCCAGTTCGTTTAGGCCGCGTTCCATGCCACGGCGGGCATCCTCATCGAAGGCAATGATCTTAGCCATTCGTCTTTTCGTTTCCTTTGCTTGGTTGCCAAGGGTGAACCGGGTGCCCGCGACGGACGGCCCCGCCGACCCGCGTTCACGTCACGCTGGCCGGACAGGACCTCACCTGGTTCGTTATCACTCCCATGGCGAGAGTGCTAATCAATGGTTAGCACTCTACCGCGTCGAGTGCAAGCCCGCGAAAGGCCGCGTCCGGGTTTTGGTCGGCTCCGGCTACTTCACCACGACCACAATGTTCCCGCCCGCCACCTGCGGGTCGAGTTGCACCGAGGTGATCTGGAGGACCCTTGCCACCTCGTTGGCCGTGTCCAACTGGGAATCGGCCGAGTAGTAAACCGTGGACACGCTCGGGTCGGTCGGGCTGGCGTCGAAGGTCTTGTCGGCGTTGGCGAACCCCTCAGTCACCAGCTGATCGGCCGCGGTGCCGGCCGCGCCCTTGGTTTGGCCGGCGTTGTAAACCGTCACGACCGCGCTCTTGTCGACAACTGGCGCCGGGGGCTCCTCGCTTGGCGGCGCCTGAGTGGGCGGCGGGGGTTCCTCGGTGGGAGGGGGCTCTTCGATCGAGGTCTGGTCATCCGTGGGAGCCACCACGTTCGGCGAGGTCGGCGCCGCAGCCGGCGGCGATGACGAGCCGCCGCCGGGCAGCTTGTCGGCCAGGAAATGCACAGCCAGGAACGCGATGCTCGGCACCAAGACGATCACCAACAAGAACGGCCACACCCGGCTCCAGGCAGTGCGGTGCGCCGCGTGGACCTCTTTGGGTCGCGAATTCAGGTCGATTTGGTCGAACTCATCCGGCGGGTACGGGTATGCGTTCTTACTCACGGTTCCCAAGCCTATAGGTTCACTCGCCTCAAACCGGTGGATCTAGACGGCGCGCTGAGCGGGCGCGGTGCCTTTCGAGGCGCTGGCGCCGAAGCCGCTTGACCAGTTGCGGGTCGAAGGCGAGGGCGGCCTCGGTGTCGATCAGGCGCCCGAGCAGTTCGTAATAACGAGTTGGCTCCATGTCGAACAGCTCGCGGATGGCGCTCTCCTTGGAGCCCTCATAGCACCAGTGTTGCCGTTCAAACATGAGCACGCGGCGTTGCGCGTCTTCCAACTCAGCCCGTTGGCCCGCCCGCGCCGCCTGCCCCATTGATCCTCCCAAAAGCCCCAGCCGCCCGCGAGGACGGGCGTCAAAAGGCCATGTTAGTTCAGGCCGCCCTGAACGGGGCCGCGACTTGGCCGATGTCAAGGTAACGTCTTCCTTGTGAATCAGCCCGCTCCCCTCGCGTCACTGATCGACCCGGGTTGGGCCAGCGCCCTGGCGGACGTCGAGCCCCAAATCCGGGCCATGGGCCAGTTCTTGAGGGCCGAGAACGCCGCCGGCCGCGGCTACCTGCCCGCCGGCCAGAACGTCTTGCGCGCCTTCACCTATCCGTTGGACCAGGTAAAGGTCCTGATTGTGGGCCAGGACCCGTACCCCACCCCCGGCCATCCCGTCGGCCTGAGCTTTTCAGTCGCCCCGAACGTGCGGCCCCTGCCCGGTTCGCTGCGCAACATCTTTCAAGAGTTGACGCACGATGCCGCCGTCCCGCCACCCAGCACCGGCGACCTCACCCCGTGGTGCGGCCAGGGCGTCATGCTGCTCAACCGCGTGTTGACCGTGCGACCCGGCGAACCCGGATCGCACCGGGGCAAGGGCTGGGAGCAGATCACCGCCCACGCCATAGACGCGCTGGCCGCTCGTGGCGGCCCCCTCGTGGCGATCTTGTGGGGCCGCGACGCCGCCAACCTGGCCCCGCGCCTGGGCCAGGTGCCGCGCATCGAGTCGCCGCACCCCTCCCCATTGTCAGCCAGTCGCGGCTTCTTCGGCTCGCGCCCCTTCACCCGCGCCAACACGCTCCTGGCCGAACAGGGCGCGGGCCCGGTGGACTGGCGCCTCCCTTAACCAATGCCCGCCAACAGCCCCAGGCCACCCGTGATCGACACCACCGTCCGGGTGGTGTCGATCACGGGTGGCCGCCCTCCGGGGCCGATCGGCGCCCGGCCGGCTGACATGCGCAAACGCCGGCCCGCCCGGCATCGCCCGCGAACACGGCCCACCGGGGCCGATCAGCGCCCGGCCGGCTGACCTGCGCAAACGCCGGCCCGCCCGGCGCCGCCCGTATCACGGGTGGGGAAGGCTAGGACCAGCGGCCCGGGGTTCGCGCGCCGCAAGCCGGGCAGAGCCCGTCCGCGCCCAGTCGCTGGCGGCGGATCGAATAGCCGTCGCGGACCACCAAAGCGTGGCGGCAGGCGGAGCAGTAAGTGGTGGAGCCATCCTCATCCCACACGTTGCCGAGGTAAACGTGGTTGAGGCCGTTCGCCCGCGCTCGGGACCGAGCCCGGCGCAGAGTCGCCAACGGCGTGCGGGGCCGGTCCGTCATGCGCGCCGCCGGATGAAAGGCAGAAAAATGCAACGGCACGTCCGCGCCCAGTTCTTCCACGATCCATCCGGTCAGCCGGTCGATTTCCCGGTCCGAGTCGTTCAAGTCGGGGATCAACAGCGTGGTCACCTCGGTCCACACGGTGGTTTCGCGAACCAGGTAGCGCAGCGTGTCCAACACCACTTCGAGCCGGCCGCCGGTGACCTTGCGGTAGAAATCCGGGCTGAACGATTTCAGGTCGATATTCGCCGCGTCCATGGCGCCGAACAAGTCGGCGGCGCCGGCGCGGGTCACGTAACCGGCGCTGACCGCGATGTTCTTCAGGCCCCGCTGCCCGGCCGCCAGCGCGGCGTCAACCGCATACTCAGTGAAGATGATCGGATCGTTGTAGGTGTACGCGACGGCGGCGCAGCCCGAACGCTCGGCCGCGGCCGCGATCTCCTCCGGCCCCGCCTTCGCCATCAGCGTGTCCATGTCCCGCGCGGTCGAGATCTGCCAGTTCTGACAGAATCGGCAACCCAGGTTGCAGCCTGCTGTGCCAAATGAAAAGACGCTCGACCCGGGCAGGAAATGGTACAGCGGCTTCTTCTCCACTGGATCGCGGGCGAAGCCCGAACTGCGTCCGTAGGTCGCCAGGTCGAGCGCCCCGTCGACGTTCTGCCGGACAAAGCAGAAGCCGCGCTGCCCGGGCCGCAAGCGGCAGTAACGCGGGCACAGGTCGCACTGAACCCGCCCGTCGGCTACCAGATGCCAGTGCCGCGCGGTGGTCATGCCTCGAACGCCGGGCCGCCCGGCGCCGTTTCAACGCCCCGCCCCGTCCCGCCGCGCGCGTAGCCCGATGCCGTTCGGCCGGGCACCGTTGCTCCTCCGCCCGGAATCGCTGCGTCGCGCGTGGCGGCCCCGTCGCTTGATGCCGTTCGGCCGGGCGGCACGGGTTCGCCGTCCCGCCCCGTTGCGTCGCGCGCGGGGGCCTCGACGTCCGATGCCAGGCGGCCGGGCGGCACGGGTTCAGCGCCCCGCACGGTCCCGTCGCGCGCGGGGGCCTCGGGGCCCGATGCCGTTCGGCCGGGCGCCGCAGGTTCGCCGTCCCGCCCCGTTGCGTCGCGCGGGGGGGCCCCGTCGACCGATGCCGTTCGGCCAGGCGGCGCGGGCTCAACGCCCTCCACCGTCCCGTCGCGCGCGGGGGCCTCGGCGCCCGGCGCCGGTTGGGCGGGGGGCGGCGGAGTTTGCTCGCACGGGTTCTCCTCGAACGCGGTCACCGTGTAGCCCCAGATCCGGACGTCGCTTCCCCAGTAGCCGGCCGGCAGGCCGGCTTTGCGGACCAAATGGGCCAGGAACAGCTCTGGGGTCGGCAACTGCTCCCAGACCTGAGGCAAGAAGGTGCCGCGCCGGCCCCGCGCGGCGAGGATCAGGCCGTCCACGCCGGGTCGCAGTTGGCCCAGCAGATCGGCCCGGTCCACGAACTGGATTGGCGAAGGTTTGCCTAGGACCGACACCTCGATGTCGGTCTGCCCCAGTTCCTCCGGCCGCAACGGCGGGAAGCGGGGATCGCCCAGAGCGGCGTCAATGGCGTTGTATTGGACATCCACCGCCAACGGCCGGTGCGGCTCGAGCGAGCCGATGCAGCCGCGCAGTTCACCAGCCTGCGTCAGCGTCACGAAAGCCGCGCCCGGCTCGGCCAGGAACCGCCAGCCGGCCTGGTCAGGCGCAGGCGAAGCCCGCAGCGGGCCACGAGCTGGGGCGAGCCTGGCCAAGACCGCCGCGGCGCCAGCCGGGGGCGGGCGCAGCCCGGCCAGCGCGGAGGCGATGGCTTCCCGTGCCAACCCCGTCAAAACGTGGCCGGTGGCTGGGGGGAGATCAGACGGCATCGGGCACCTGGGCTTGGTAGGCCACGGCGGCGTAACCGACAACGCGGCCGTGATCTCCGGCGGTGTCGCCCGAGTTGCGATAGTCCAGCAACTGCGGGCGCAACCGGCGGCCCCGCGCGGCCCGGCCCAAACCGTTGACCGGGTAGACGCCGCACGCCTGGTCGCCGGACAGCTCCGAGGACAATGCCATGACCTGCGTTAACGTGTCCTGGTCGACCTGGCGGGCGGTGTCGTAGGGCAGGTAGTGGCTAAGGTCGGAGCTGACCACGATGAGCGTCTCCGGGCCTCCCCAGACCGCGTCCAAAACGGCGGCGACGCTGGTCGGCGCAGCCCAGCCGACGGCCAGGGGCAACACCGGCGTCTGGCGCCCCAAGACGGTTTGGATGAACGGCAGGTGGACTTCCAAGGAGTGCTCGCGGGCGTGAACCTCGGGGCTGACGATCACGTTCGGCAGGGCCTCGATCGCGGCCACGCCCTCTCGCCAAACGGGCACGTCGCCCAACGGCGTGCGGAACCAGTCAGCGCCGGGCAACGCCAGATAGGGCGTGCCCACGTGGTGGCACGGGCCCAGGAGCACAACGCGCTCGTAACCGCCGCCGAGCGCGGCATACCCAATCGCGGCGGTGGGACCGGAATAGACGTAGCCGGCGTGGGGCGCTATCAACGCCTTCACCGGGACCCGCGCGTCCACCGCCGACGGCTCGCGGCGAGCCTCCGCCAGAAGCGTGTCAACCTGGGCGGACAACTCGTCAGGGCGATCCGGGTAGAACAATCCGGCGACGGCCGGAAGGCGCACAGCGGCCATGGGTCAAGCCTATAGCGGCCGGCGCCCCCCTGGGCGGTGGGGCGGGTCAGACCACTTCGACGCGGAAGGCGGGGTTGAGGGCGTAGCCGCGACCTCGGATGGTGGCGATCGCTCCCGGCAGTCCAAGCTTGTCGCGCAGGTGGGCCACATGCACGTCCACCGTGCGGCTGCCGTCGCCCAGCTGACGGCCTTCCGTGCCGAGTTTCAGCAGTTCGTCGCGGCTGACCGGTTCGCCGGGCTGGGCGGCCAAAGCCGCCAACAACTCGAACTCGCGGGGGGTCAGGTGGCGGGCCACGCCGTCGACCCGGACCGACCGGCGCTCCAGGTCAAGGCTGATCTCCGGCCGGACGGGCAGCCGGGCGAGGCGGTGCTGGAAGGCGCGGGCGGCATCGGCGGACTCGCGGGAAATGGCGGCCGGCGGACGCCCGGCGACAACCGGCTGCCAGACGGACTGGGCGACTTTGCGGCCGGTGGCGCGGCCACCCGGAATGACGATCAACGGGCCTCGGTAGGCGGGCTTGCGCCGCCAAGGCAAAACGGAAGCGGGAACAAATTCAGGGGCATAGGCCGGAGCGGTCATGTTGGTGAGCTCTTTCGGGTGTCGGCGCACCCCGAGGCGCTGATCAGCGCGGATCGTTCGGGGAGCTAAGAATTATGGGTCTGGTTGGCTGTCAGGCTTGACACAGACACATTCGACACTTCAGACACGCTCCAGCGGCCCCGCAGGCGCGGGTCCGGGCCAGAGGCGAAGTGCTACTCACGGGTGAGACCTTGCCACGGCGCACGCGGCAACGTCAAGGCCAAGACCGCAAAACCGGACGTTTGTAAAGAACCCCCCGCGCCCGATGCCGTCCGCCCGCCTTCCGGCCCCAAGTCGCCTTCGGTGCGTGGTCGCGGCGTTTAAGCTGGTCACGCCACTGTCATGCCGAGCACCTATGCTGAAGACACAAAACATTCGGCCAAACCGATGGAGTCCCCCATGTCGTTCGCAACGCTGCACTCGGCCATAGCCACTCTGCGCGCTTTGCTGCCCTCGCGCGACGATTACCGACCGGTGCGCTCAACCTGGCGAACGGACGTGATGGCGGGCGTCACCGTTGGGATTGTGGCGTTGCCGCTGGCCCTGGCGTTCGGCGCGAGCGCCTTTGGGGAAACGGCGGGCGGCCCGGAGGCGGGGCTGGTGACCGCCGTCGTGGCCGGACTGGTCGCGGCGGTTTTCGGGGGCTCGAACGTCCAGGTCTCAGGGCCCACCGGGGCAATGGTGGTGGTGCTCGCGCCCGTCTTGGCGGCGCGCGGCGCGGGCGTGCTCGGGTTGCTGTGCCTGATGGCCGGATTCATGGTTCTGCTGGCCGGGGTGTTCAGGCTGGGGCGCACGGTCAGCGCCATCCCCTGGCCGGTGATCGAGGGATTCACCCACGGGATAGCGGTCATCATCTTCTGTCAGCAGGTCCCATCCGCCCTTGGCGTCGATTCGGGCGGATTGAGCGGCAACGCGCTGGTGGCGGCGGTGCAAGCGTTTGGCAGGGCCGACTGGTCAACCGCCCACTGGCCAATCCTGGCGGCGTTGGGGGTCGCGGCCTTCATGGTCTTGGGTTCGCGGATCAACCGGAAGGTCCCCTGGTCGCTCCTCGGCCTGATCGTAATCTCGGGGGTCTGGTCGCTGGGCCATCTGCCCGGCGAGGTGATCGGGCGGCTGCCCACCGGGCTGCCCTCGCCCAGCTTTCCGGAAGTCTCTTGGGAACTGTTGACGGAACTGTCCCCGGCTGCGGCCACCGTGGCCGTTTTGGCCGCGATCGAGTCGCTCTTGTCCGCGCGGGTGGCGGCGCAGCATTCGGACACGGGCCGGTTCGACCCGGACCGGGAGCTTGTCGGACAGGGCTTGGCCTCCATGGCGGCGGGACTGTTCCACGGCATGCCCGCGACGGGCGCGATCGCCCGGACCGCCGTCAACACCTCGAACGGGGCCCGGACCAGGTTGGCCGCGATAGTCCACTCGGTGATCCTGTTCGGGATTGTCTCCTTCCCATTCACCATCAAGCTTGTGTCGACCATCCCCCTTGCCGCCCTGGCCGGGGTCTTGCTGGTCACAGCCGTGCGCATGGTGCCGTTCGCGACGGCCCGCACACTGCTGACGCTGACGAAGCAAGACGCCGTCTTGTTCGTCGCCACCGCCGTGATCACGGTTTCGGTGGACCTGATCTACGCGGTCGGGATTGGCATTGTGGCGGCCGCGTTCTTCGCTTTGCGGACCATGTCCCGAGCCGCCGGGGTGCACCGCGTCGAGTTGCCCGGCCCGGCTCAGGCCGGCGATGAGCGAATCGCCCTCTACCGGATTGACGGCGCCCTGTTCTTCGCCGCCGCGGAGCGGCTGATGGACAAAGTGTCGACCGAGAACGTGTCCGTGGTGATCGTGTCGCTGCGGTCCCTTCAGATCATGGATTCGACCGGGGCGCAGGTGCTGGGCGAATTGGTCGCCTCGCTTGAACGCTCCGGCGTGACGGTGCTCATCGAGGGCATCCAGTCCCAGCATCTGGCGTTGGCGCGAGGCGGCGGCGTCACCCGCGCGGTGCGGCACACCAAACACGTTTTCACCGAAGTCGAGCCGGCTGTCGAACACGCCCGCAGCCACATTGACAGGGAGTCGAAGTGACCGCCGCCAACCGCGCACGGGAGCACGCCGCCACGCCAAACCCCTACTATGAGCCTCCCGTGGAGGCGCCGAGCGCGGAGGATCTCCAAGACCCGTGCTGGCGAATACTGCATGATCCGTACTGGGATGACGACGAGCCGTTCGACTACGGCTACGGCTACGGGGATGGTTTTGACGGCCTCGAAGACTTCGAGGACGCGATGGCTGAGGAGCGACGAATGCGGCAAGCGGTTCGGCGGGCGGCGGGGGGCCGCCGCCCGCATGGGGTGGTGCTCCGCGAGGTGGTGGAGATCGACGGCCTCAAAGTCGAGTTCCGCCGCAAGGCCATGGTCAACCTGCGCCTCCACGTCGAACCCGGAGGCCTGATCTGGCTGTCCATGCCCTACACGGCAACGCGCGAGGCGGCGGTCGACATGTTTCGGAAGCACCGGACCTGGGTTGACCGGCAACTGGAGCGGTTCGCCGCTCCCCCGCCGGAGGCGAGACTGTGGGGGAAGGCCCTGCCGGGCGGGTTCCGCGGGGCGGAGCTGGACCAGTTGTATCGAGTCGAACTCGAACGGCAACTGGAGGATTCCGCGCCGGGCTGGATTGACCGGGTGGGGCAGGCGCCGGAGCGCTGGACGCTGCGGTGGATGACTTCCCGTTGGGGCAGTTGCGCCAGCCGCACCCGCCGAATCACCCTCAACCCGGCGCTGGCGGCGTTGCCTGTGGCCTGCTTTGAGGAAGTCCTGGTGCATGAACTGGTCCACCTGATCGAGCCCAACCACGGCCCAGGCTTCGCGGCCCAGATGGATCGGCTGCTCCCGAACTGGCGGGAGACACGCGCCGCCATGCGCAAGACGAAGCCGCTGCGCCGACCCGTTTGAGCGGATTGGCGGCGCGGCCGGGCCGAAAGGCGGGCAAACGGGTCAACGGCCAAGACGGCATCGTGCGACTGGGGCCGCAACGGGTAGGCTGTTACTCCGCGCGCCAGTAGCTCAGTGGATAGAGCACCGCTCTCCTAAAGCGGGTGTCGGAGGTTCGAGTCCTCTCTGGCGCACCCGTCAAACACCCGTCCGCCACGACACCACCCCGGCCGCCGAGTCAAGCGCGCCGCCCAACGCCGCGTCCCGCCTGGAGGCCGCCAACGAGCCGAGGTACCGCTCCGTCGTGGCCAGGCTCCCGTGCCCCAGCCAACGCTGGATGTCCGAAGTCGCCACCCCCGGCACGTCCAGCAAATGCACCGCGTAACAATGCCGCAGGCAA
>JAITFE010000074.1 GCA_031281585.1 Bifidobacteriaceae bacterium
ATCAACTCATTCGTGGGCGGTCTGCGGAGGCGCATAGCGGGCGGGCAGGCCGAATTGACATGTGGGCGGCGGCATCATAAGTATTTCCACGCAGAAATACCTATGAATCAAGCCAAACAAAGAAAATAGCAGAATCTTGGCGGCTCGAAGAACCCCCAGCCGTCCGCCCCTACCGGCCGCCGGTCAGATGCCAGATCGCCAATTGGGTTCGGTTGCGGAGGCTCAGCTTGGTGAGGATCGCGCTGATGTGGTTGCGAACTGTCCCTTCGGACAGGTACATACGCCCGGCGATCTCACGGTTGTCGAGCCCCTCCGACACGAGAGCCACGACCTCGGCTTCCCGGTCGCTCAACTGGTCGGCGCCGGGGGCAGGCCTGCCAACCGCGGGCACCGGCGAACGGGTGGACCCGGCGGCGGGCGGCCACACGGCATCGGCGGCCTTTTCGCTGGCAGACCCGGCGCCGGCCGCCGCGCCCGGCCATGGGCCCGTGAACAGCGCGTCTATGCGTCCCACGACCTGTTCGCCCAGCACCGACTGTCCGGCCAGGACGCTGCGCAGGGCCGGGGCGATGGCCGCGACCTGCTGCTTGATCAAGTAGCCCTTCGCGCCCATGCGGAGGGCGGCGACTATGTACTCGTCGTCGGAGAAAGTGGTCAGGAACACGATCCTCGCCGCCCCGTCCCCCGCCAGGATGGCGCGGGCGGCGTCAAGTCCCGAGGTTGCGCCCATTTGGATGTCAAGCAGCAGGATGTCCGGCTTGACCTGCTCATACAGGCGGACCGCCGAAGGGGCGTCCGCCGCGACGCCGCAAATCTCCAAGTCGGCCTCCGCCCCCAGGATGGTCGAAAGGGAGTCGGTGATGATCGGGTCGTCGTCCACAATGGCGATGCGCATGGTCTCCTCAAATCCCGGGGTTGGCGGTCGGGGCGGCGCGCGGGATGGACACGAAGACGCGGAATCCGCCCTGGTGGGAGGTCGCGAACACGCCTCCCAGGGCGCGGGCACGCTCCTCCATGGTGGCCAGCCCCATCCCCCGCCCGGCCGGTCCGGAGCCAGGGCGCGTGCCGTTGTCCTGCGCCACCAATTGGTAAATGCCCGGGTGGGCCACCACCGCGAGCCTCAGTTCGGTCGCGTCCGAATGCCTCAGGGTGTTGGCGACCGCCTCCTGGGCCACGGCCCAGAAGCATTGCGCCACCTCGCCCGGCAGTTCGCCCGCGTCATAGTCCACGGCCAGCCGCAGTTCGGTGCCGTCCGCCAGCGTCTCCAGCCGCGTTCCCAGGTCGAGCGCCGCGTCCCGCAGGTCGTGGACGGCCGACCGCACCGCGTCCAGCGCGCTGTCAAGCGTTTGGCCCAGCGGCGCCAGTTTGGCGGCCAGTTCCGGCTCGCTCACCCGCAGCGCCTCGACCTGCAGCAACGAGCGGGTCAGCAAGTGGCCCGTGGTGTCGTGGATTTCACGGGCGATCCGGGCGCGTTCGTCCAGGGTCGCCAGACGAAGGTTGGACTCCTCGCGCGCGGCCAAGTCGCGGTTGGCCCGCCGCATCCGGTGGCTCGCCTCGGAAAGCTCGTCCCGCAGCCGCCGGTAGCGCTCCAGCCGCGCCTCCGCCCGCCCGGTCCGCCCCGCCAACACCACCGCGATCACTATGAACACGGCGCACGGCCCCCAAACCGTCCAGTTCACGCGTCCCACAGTCCCAACCACGGGCACGATGCCGACCGCCCACCACCCGCTCCCCCGTCGCGCCAGGTCATACGCGGGCAGGGCGCACCAGGCCGCCAACGGCGGCCACATCAGCGCACCCAGGCAGAACGCCACGTCCAACGCGGCCGCGAACCGGTCCCTGGGCGCGCGGAGCTCGCCCAGGATCGCCAAGAGGCAGGCCGCCAGCCCGGCCACGACCGTCCAGCCGACCATGGGCCAACCGTTGGCCGCGACCAGGCAGAGCGCCAGCACAATAGCCTTGTCCGCCACGCGCTCCACCCGCCCATTATGGCGTCCCGCCAGGCTCTGGGGCCGGCAGGAAATGGGGACGGTACCTGTTTCCGGCTCGCCGGAAACAGGTACCGTCCCCATTTCCTGACAAATGTCATGGGCCGGGGTGAGCCTTGGCACTGGTCCCGTGCCATCCGCAGTTGCACAGTGGTGGGGATGGCGGTTGGACGGAAAGGGCGGGCATGGACGTTGTCGAGGTAACCGGGCTGGTCAAACGGTACAAAGAACTGGTCGCCCTGGACCATTTCGACCTCAAGATAGCCCAGGGCGAGATCTTCGGCCTGCTTGGGCCGAACGGCTCCGGCAAGACCACGGTCATCAACTCGATCCTCCAACTGTTGACGGTGGACGCGGGAACCGTGGAGCTTTTCGGGGAGCCGATGTCCCCCACCCGCTACGACCTCAAGCGGCGGATAGGCATGGTCCCCCAGCAGGTGGCCGTGCTGCCCGAATTGACCGCGTGGGAGAACGTCGACTACTTCTGCTCGCTTTACGTTTCCGACAAACGCGAACGCGCCGACCTGGTGGCCCAGGCGATCGAGTTCGTCGGCTTGGGCGACTTCGTCAAGTTCCGCCCCAAGAAGCTGTCCGGCGGGCTGCTGCGGCGCCTCAACATTGCCTGCGGGATAGCCCACCGGCCGGAGTTGATCTTCTTCGACGAGCCGACCGTGGCGGTGGATCCGCAGAGCCGCAACTCCATCTTGGAGGGCATCCAGCGGCTCAACCGCGAGGGCGCGACGGTTGTGTACACCAGCCACTACATGGAAGAGGTCGAGCAGCTCTGCACGCGCATCATGGTCATGGACGCGGGCCGGTCTGTGGCGAGCGGCACAACCGCGGAGCTCAAGGCGATGGTGGGGCTGGGGGAGCGAATCGAGATCGAACTGATCGAACCGGCCGACCAAGTCCTGGACGCGGTTCGCGCCCTCCCCCAGGTTCAGCGGGCGGCCATGGCCGGGGCGACCCTCAAGGTCGCCTGCGCGCGCGGGGACCACAACCTGACCCGGGTGGTGGAGGCGCTCACACGGGCGGGGGTCGGCTTTGGCCGCGTCTACTCCGAGCCCCCCACCCTGAACGACGTGTTCCTTGAGATCACAGGCAAGGAGCTAAGGGACTGAGCATGCGCGCCACCTTTGTCTACACGCTCAAAACCGTGGTCCGGGAAACCTCGGTGCTGGAATGGGCCATCATCTTTCCGCTGGTGCTGTACACGCTGTTCTACGTCATGTTCGCCAACTTGGATTCGGTCTACCAGGCGCTCGCGGCCCCGGTTGTGGTGGTCCAGGACCAGAACTTCGAGGACGCGCCGGGCTTGGCGGAATTGATAGACGCGGTGGCGGGGCAAGACCAGCCTTGGCTTGACCCGACCTATGTCGATTCGGCGGCCGAAGCCGCCGAACTGGTGGACCAGGGCGGTTACTACGGTTACATCGCCGTGGACGCCCAGGGCGCGCTCCGCTACGACCGCGACTGGCGCGAATACGGTTCGACCGACCCGGGGCACGGCATTGTCGAGGCCATCTGCAGCGGCTACCTGCAAAACGTCGCGTTGATCCGGGACCTTGCGGCCGCCGACCCGGCGGCCGTCTCTAACCCCGCGCTCATGGAACGCTTGGCGACCGCCCCGCAATTCACCAAAGCGGTCCAGCTGACCGCGAACCGGCCGAGCGACTCGGTCCGCTACTTCTACGCGGCGATGGGGTTCGCGGCCTTCCAGGCGGGCAGCTTCGCCTTGGTCGCGATGGGGCGGCTCAAGCCCAACGTCTCCGCGGTGGGCGGGCGGCGCACCGTGGCCGCCCTGCCGCGCGGCCGGCAGATTGCGGCGTCGCTGGGCGCCAGCTGGGTGCTGGCTCTCGCCACCTTGCTGGTCGGCTTCGCCTATCTACGCCTCGCGCTCTCGATCGAGTTTGGCGGCAAAGAGCTTGGCGTCGTGGCCACCTTGGCGGTGGCGTCCTTGGTCGCCACCGCGGTCGGCGCGGCCATGGGTTCGCTGCCGATCCGCGCGGCGGCCGCCAGCGGGCTGGCGGCGGTGGTCGCCTGCGCCCTGTCATTGTTCGCCGGGCTTTACGGCCAGGGCAGCCAAGACCTGGGCGACCTGGTCGCCGAGCACGCCCCGTGGAGCGCTTGGGCCAACCCGGTGCGCCAGGTCTACGACGCGCTTTTCTCGCTCTACTGTTACGACACCTACGGCCCAATGCTCCGCATTTTGGCGCAATTGGCCGTCCTCGGCCTGGCGGCGGCCGCCGTGGTCTTCCTGGTCAGCCGGAGGCAACGCTATGAACATCTGTAAAACCGCGCTGCGAGTGATCGTGCGGCATCCCGGTGTGGTGGTCAACGCTCTGGTGATCGGGCTGATGGGCGTGTTCGTGATGAGTTCGTTCACGTCCTCCGTGGCCGAGGACCTGAGCCGTCCACGCCCCAAGACGGCCGTCATAGACCACGACAACTCGGTGCTCTCACGCGCCCTGGCCGGCTTCTTGGAGGAGCGGGGCGAGCCGGTCCGCACAGGGCAAACCAAACGCGACCTACAGGACGCCGCGGCCAAGAACGAGGCCGCCTACATCCTGGTGATTCCTGCGGGCTTCGAGAGGGACTTCGCGGCCGGGGTGCGGGCGGACGCGGAGACGCCGCTGCTGGAAACGGTGGTGTCCCTGGCCGCCGCCCAGGGCCGCTACATGGAGCAGCTGACCAGCGGCTATCTGCGGGCTGTCCGCGCGGGCCTGATCGCGGACCCGGACGCCGGCATGAGGAGCTTGACGGATCAGGCGGACCGGGTGGCGGGGCTGGAGGTCCAACGCGGGGTTGTCCCCAAGGCAGGCCAGGTCGTCTCCACCACCACTTTCCGCTACTACATGCGCTGGGCCGGTTATCCGCTCACAGTCGGGGTGATCGCGCTGAGCGGCTATCTCTTCCGGGCTTTCGGCACCGGCGAGGTGCGGCGGCGAAACCTCGCGGCGCCCGTTTCCGGCACGCGTCTGGCCGGGCAGATCGGCTTGGCCGTGGCGGTCGTGGCGGTCGGCATCTGGGCTTGGAACCTGGCTTTGGGCTTCGCCCCGACAACCGGGGGGGTGGACGCCCTGGACGGCGACCCGGGCGGGTTCGCCGTGGCCGCATTGGCCCTGCTCCTGTTCGCGGCGGTGCCCCTGGCTGTCGGCTTCCTCGCCGCGCAGACCGGCATGGGGATGGCGGGCATCACAGCGCTGGCGAACATCTTGGGCCTGGTCTTCGCCTTCCTGGGCGGCGGCTTCATGGACGATTCCTTCTCACTCAGCCCCGGCGTCCAAGCCTTCGCCCAGTTCATTCCCTCCTCATGGCACAGCCGCGCCATCGACGGGGTGTTCGGCTCCATCGACGTGGCCGCCGGGTCGTGGGGCGCCGTGGCCGCCGCGCTGGGCGTGGAACTTCTCTTCGCCGCGGTCATCGCCGCCGCCGGGCTGCTGGTGGGTCGCCTCCGCCTCCAAACCGCGGACGCCGGCGGCAACTACGCCGACGATTCGGAGTGACGCCGCCGCCGGAACAGGCCCGGTCGGCACGGCGAGCCAGCGCCCGGACCGACAACACGCCCGGTGCCGCCAAGCGAGAAAGCGGCATCGCCGGCCGGTTACCGGGTGATCCGGTTTGGCACCCGGACCCACAACGCGAACGATGCCGTCGACCGAAAACACGGCATCGTCCGCCGGTTCCGAGACGGTCCGGTGGGGCGGCCGGGCCGATGCCGTCGACCGAAGACACGGCATCGTCCGCCGGTTCCGAGGCCGTCCCGTTGGGCGGCCGGAGCGACAACACGAGCGGCGCCGCTATGTGAGAAGACGGCATCGTCCGCCTGCTCCGCGGCTGTCCGGGTGGGCGGCCGGCCGTCCATCATTTAGGCATCTGTGCGTGCCGGGGACGGGCCGGGGCGCGATGAGGCAAGGATTGGGCGCCATGTCCGTTGACTCAGCCACACATCCCCCCACCGGGCCGCCCAGTGGCGCCGCCCAGTTTCCGTCCAAACGAGCCCTGAAACGCCTGGTGGAGCAGACGCCGCCATCGGGAAAGCGCAGGTCACTGAAGGTTGTGGCCGGGGTGGCGACCTTGGGGTCGCTGCTGTTCGGCTACGACACGGGGGTCATCTCCGGGGCGCTGCCGTACATGCAACTGCCCCGTGCGCAAGGGGGCCTGGACCTGGGCCCGGCCCAGGAAGGCATGATCGGCGGGGTCCTGCTGATCGGCGCCGCCTTCGGCGCGATCCTCGGCGGCCACCTGTCCGACAAACGGGGCCGCCGCCACGGCATCCTTGTGATGGCCGGGGTCTTCCTGTTCGCGGCGCTGGGCCAAGCGCTCGCGCCGAACCTCTACGTCATGTACTGCTTCCGGTTCGCGTTGGGGCTGGCCGTGGGCGGGGCCTCCGCCACCGTCCCCGTCTACCTGGCCGAAACCGCGCCCAAATCCAAACGCGGCACCATGGTCGCGGTCGACCAGTTGATGATCGTGACCGGGCAGCTGCTGGCGTTCGCCGCCAACGCGGTGATCGCCAACACCGTGCATGACACCACCGCGTGGCGCGACATGCTCGCGCTTTGCTCAATCCCGGCCGTCTTCCTGTGGATCGGCATGAGCCGCATGCCGGAATCCGCCCGCTGGCTGGCCGCCCGCGGCGACTTCGCGGCCGCGATCGGGTCGCTGAAACGGGTGCGGCGGATCGGAACGGACGGGATCGCCCGCGAAATGGGGCACCTGGTCGACGCGAGCGCGGAGGCGGCCAACCTGCCCCGCAGCGGCTGGGGTTGCCTCCGGGTCCGCTGGATCCGCCACGTGGTGCTGGTCGGAGTGGGGATCGCCGTGCTGCAGCAAACCACCGGCATCAACACGATCATGTACTACGCGCCCAAGATCCTGATGGCGACCGGACGGGGCGGCACCGCCTCCATCACAGCCCAAGTGGCGAACGGGGTCATTTCCGTGATCGCGTCCGCCTGCGGATTGTGGCTGGTGGCGCGGCTGCCGCGCCGGCGCATGCTGATTGGCGGCCAGGCCGGGATCATTGTCTCGCTGACCGTCCTGGCGCTTGTGTTCTGGACGGGCGTGCAGCCGCACCTGTTGGCGAACGGCGACCCGGACCCGAACAGTCCGCCCGCGTTGGGGGCCTCCTACGCGGTCCTCGGCGCGATGATGCTGTTCTTGCTGTTCAACCAAGGCCTCCAAGCGCCCGCCAACTGGGTCCTGCTGTCGGAGATCTTCCCCATGTCGATCCGGGGCTTCGGCATGGGTTTGGCCGTCTTCTGCCTGTGGGTCGCCAACGCCGTGATCACCGGCGTTTTCCCGGTCATGATCGCCGCCTTGGGCGGCGGGCCGACCTTCGCCATCTTCGCCGGCATCAACGTGCTCACGATTGTGTTCTCGATCATCTTTGTCCCGGAGACCCAGCACATGAGTTTGGAGGAATTGGAACGCTATTTCAGGAAACGGTATTCCTGATTTTGTGGCGCTTGCGGGGGCTTGTGCCTACCGGTGCATTCCGGCCGGCTCGGAGTGTTCCGCCGGTTCGATCTGGAAGGTCGAATGGGTCAAATCGAAATGGCCCGCCAGGCAATCCGACATTTCGTCCAGCAACTCATGGTAAGCCTTCGGGTTGAACCGCTCCGGTTTCACAACCACGTGCGCCGTCAGCGACTTCAAACCCGAGGTGATGGTCCAGGCGTGGAGGTCGTGGACCGACAGGACGCCCGGCAGTTCCTCAAGGTGCTGCCGCAACTCCTCTAGGTCCACGTCCTCCGGGGTGGCCTCCATGAGCACCCGAAGCACGTCGCGCGCCAGCGCGTAGGCGCGGGGCAGGATCGCCAGCGCGATCACGAGCGAGGCCACCGCGTCTGCCCGCATCCAACCCGTCCACGCGATCACCGCCGCGGACGCGATCACCGCGACCGAGCCCAGCGAATCCCCCATCACCTCCAGGTAGGCCCCGCGCACGTTGATCGACTCCTTCGCGCCAGCGCGCAAGATCAGCAGCGACACCACGTTGGCCACCAGGCCGATCGCGGCCAGGATCAGGACCGGCCCGGCTTCGACTTCCGCCGGTCGGAACAGCCGCCCGACCGCCCCGACGCCCACCCCGACCGCTATCGCCACCACGATCAGGGCGTTGCTGAGCGCCGCGAGCACCTCGACCCGTTTCAACCCGTAGGTGCGCTTGGGCGTCGGCTCCGTCCCCGCCAGCGCTGACGCGACCAGCGCGAACACCAGCCCGATCGAATCCGCGGCCATGTGCCCCGCGTCCGCCAGCAACGCCAACGAGCCGGTCCACACGGCGCCCGCGACCTCCACCACCAGCACGGTCCCGGCCATGCCCAGCGCCCAGGCCAGCCGTCGCCTGTTGCCGGCGGCCCGCTTCGAGCCGCCGGAATCCCCGCCCGCCGCCGGCAAGTGATCGTGCGAGTGCCCCATGAGCCCATTGTCGCACCGGCCTTCCACCCGGAGCGGCCCCGCCGCGAAACGGCCGCCCTGGTCTGCTCCCACCGGCCGCCTCGCGCCCGGCCCTCCCCCAAAGCCCCGGGCCCGATGCCGTCCGCCCACCCGCCGCCATTTGTCCCGTCTCCGCCCGCTGCCAGCCGAGGCCTGACGCGGGGGCGACCGGACGGCATCGGGCAAGTCCTGAACTGAGGCGAACCCCGTTCGGCGGATTGGCGCTGGTCCACCGCGTGCCGTACCATGGCCGGTGGTCCGGCCCCCATCGTCTAGCGGCCTAGGACTCCGCCCTTTCACGGCGGCAGCACCGGTTCGAATCCGGTTGGGGG
>JAITFE010000075.1 GCA_031281585.1 Bifidobacteriaceae bacterium
TCGACTCCGCGTCGGTCAAGGGCGCCCCCACCGTCGGAGCCCCCACCAGGGGATACGACGCCGGGAAGAAGGTGTCGGGCCGCAAACGCCACATCGCGGTGGACACCATGGGCCTCCTCATCTGCGTCCTGGTGACCGCCGCCAACGTCCAAGACCGGGACGGCGCCAGGCCCCTGCTCCAACTCCTGGCCGCCGGGACGCGGTTGAAACTGGTGTGGGCCGACGGCGGATACGCCGGCGAGCTGGTCGACTGGTGCCGCCAGGCCACCGGCCTGGCCCTGGCCGTCGTCAAGCGGACCGAGCAGCACAAGTTCGTCGTGCTGCCGCGCCGCTGGGTCGTCGAGCGCACCCTGGCGTGGATCGCCCGCCACCGCCGCTGCGCCAAAGACTACGAGATGCTCCCCGCCTGCCACGAAGCCTGGGTCCGCTGGTCACAAATCCGACTCCTCCTCAAACGACTCGAATAGGTTCCCAAACAGGCACTAAGGGAGCGGCGGCCCGCCGATCCGTCCGAGGACCGCGAAGAGGCCAGTTCGGGGAACCTCGTGGGGGTGGTGAACATACTGCTCGGAGCGTTGGAGGCCGTTTTCCCGTTGATCATGCGCTTCCCCCGGGTGGACCGGCGCGCACGCGGCGCGTTCGCCGCCCTCGATGTGGCCGGCTACAACTACATGTACTCGCGTTACAGGTCCGACGCCCGGCGGTACCCCGAGCGGGTGATCCTCGGTACCGAGACCGCTCCCACCGAGACGGTCCGCATCTGGCGAGAGATAGACGATCTGCCTTCGGTCATCGGGGACTTCGTGTGGGCCGGTTGGGACTACATCGGCGAGGCCGGGGTAGCGGTGCGGGAATACGGGCAGCCCACGCGGCTGCACCATCCATTCCCGGCGCTTCTCGCCGGCGAGCCGGTGATTGACATCACCGGCCGGCGTCAGACACAGTCTTACCTCAACGAGATCGCCTGGCGCCGGCAGAGGGGCCCGTTTATCGCTGTTCAACCCGTGAACCATTCCGGGGAGAAGCAGTCCCGGACACACTGGCGTAGCACGAACTCCATCCGAAGCTGGAGCTGGGAAGGGTGCGAAGGCCGCCCCGCGGTCGTCGAGGTGTACGCCGACGCGCATCGTGTTGAACTGCTCCTCGATGGAGCACGTGTCGGGGAGCGCCGGATGAGGCGGCGTGACGAGTTCCTCGCGACGTTCACAGTTCCGTATCGCCCCGGCCGGCTCGCCGCAGTCGCCTACGACGCGGAAGGAAGGGTGGTGGGAACCGACGAAGTGTCCAGCGCCACCAGAGTGTTGCAACTCGCTGTGGCCTCTGATCGCGCCGAACTCATCGCGGACGGCGCAGACCTAGCGCACCTGGAGATCGCCCTGACCGATGACGTCCAGACCGTCCGTCCGCTCGCGGACAGGACTGTCGAGGTGTCGGTTCGGGGGGACGCCGCGCTCCTGGGCCTCGGCAGCGGCAACCCCATCACGCCGGAATCCTTCTCCTCCCCACGCCACCGCACCTACAACGGCCGCGCGCTCGCGGTCATCCGCGCGGGCGCCGCTCCAGGCGCTTGCGACGTGACGGTTTCGGCAGAGGGCTGCACCCCGGTAGACCTCCGGATCCCCGTGGTGTCCGTCCCGCAAGACCCGCACGGGGCCGCCTCGACGCCCAAGAGCAGGTGGCCTTGACTTCAAGCGCTTGAGGTTTCCTATTCTTCTATCATGGAGACTTCCGCCAACGGTGAGACTTCCGCGCCGGTTGGCCGCCGCCGGGGCGGGTACGCGATCCGGGATGTGGCGCGGGCGACGCGGCTGTCGGAGAGCGCGTTGCGCTACTACGAGTCGATTGGGCTGACCCCCGCCGTGGCACGGGACCAATCGAGCGGGCACCGGGTCTACAGCCAAGAGGACTTGGACTACCTGGACGCCGTGGCGTGCCTTTCGGGCACTGGAATGCCGATCGAGGACATGCGCGTCTACCTGGGCAACGCGCTGCGTGGGGCGGCGGGCGCTTCGGAGCAGATCGGCCTGCTGGAGGCGCAGCGCGACCGCCTGGACATGGAAGCCGAGGCTCTTCGGGTCAGGCGTGAGTACGTGGAGCTGAAGGTCCGCTACTGGCAGGCGGTGGCGGCGGGGGACGACACGGAGGCGGCCGGCATCGGCGAGCGGGCCAGGGCGGTGGCGCAGGACGTGAAAGGGACAAGGGGCAGCTGATGGCCAAGGTCACAGCCGGACGTGACGCGCTGGGAGAGTTCGCGCCCAAGTTCGCCGAGGTGAACGATGACGTGTTGTTCGGCCAGGTGTGGTCGAGGACGGCGGAGCTGCCGGCCAGGGACCGGTCGCTGGTGACGGTGGCGGCGCTGGTGTCGGGCGGGAACTTGGAGCAGCTCGGCCACCATTTGGGGGCGGCCAAGGCCAACGGCGTGACCGCCTCCGAGATCGCCGAGGCGTTGACCCATCTGGCGTTCTACGTGGGCTGGCCCAAAGCGTGGTCGGCGCTCAGCCGCGCCAAAGAAGTGTTCGCCGACGGCGGGCCGGTCGCCCCGGCCACGGCTTTCCCCCTCGGCGAACTGGTCGCCCAGGACTGGTTCACCGGCAAGGCGTGGCTGGCTCCCTTGGCGGGACAGCCCGGCCCGGAGTCGGTGACGGTCGGGAACGTCACGTTCGAGCCGTGCGCCCGCAACCATTGGCACTCCCACTCGGTCGGCCAGATTCTTCTTGCCACCGCCGGGAGGGGCTACGTCCAACTCGACGGCGAGCCCGCGCGGCTCTTGCGGCCCGGCGATGTGGCCCAGATCGGCCCGGACGCCCGCCACTGGCACGGCGCCGCCCCCGACGCCGGGTTCACGCACCTGGCGATCACTCGCGGGGAGACCGCCTGGTTTGAGCCGGTCACCGACGGGCAGTACACCCAGGCGACCGCCGAGGGATGACGCCATGAGACGGAGAGCAAGCCGCATGGCCGCGGCGCTGTTGGCCGTCTTCGTGGCGGGGTGCTCCGTGCCTGCGCCCTCGGACCCGGCGCCTTCGGCATCGGTCTGGGCACCCTCGCTACCCGTCCCGCCAACTGATGCCGCCGCCGTGACGGCTCCGACATCGACCGCCGACCCCAGCCCCGCGGCGGAAACGGAGCACGCCATGCGGCTCAGCCTCGCCGTGAACGGCCAGAGCCTCACCGCCACGTTGGTGGACAATTCGTCCACGCGGGCGCTGCTCGATCTGTTGGGCAGCGGTCCGCTGACTCTGGACATGGACGACTACGGCGGTTTCGAGAAGGTCGGCCCGCTCGGCACGACCCTGCCGCGCAACGACGAGCCGACAACGACCGGGCCTGGGGACCTGATCCTGTACCAGGGCGGCGCTTTCGTCATCTACTACGCTCCCAACTCGTGGGACTTCACCCGGCTCGGCCGCATCGATGATCTGACCGGCGACGAACTGATCGGCCTGCTCGGCCCCGGCCCGGCCACCGTGACGCTTTCTCTGCCCGATTGACTTCAAGCGCTTGAGGTTTCCTAGGCTAGGCGACAGGCAATACGAGTGAAGGAGAAGTCATGGGAACAAACTGCGGCGTGGTGGCCTTTTTCTCGGCCACCGGCGCCACCGAACGGATCGCCGACCTGATCGCCGAGGTGGTTGGAGTGGACGTGTACCGGATCACGCCCGCCCAGCCCTACACTTCGGCGGATCTTGATTGGCAGAACCCGCGCTCCCGGTCGAGCCTTGAGAACGCGGACCCGGCGTCCCGTCCCCCGCTGGCAGGCCCCGCGCTCGACATGACCGCCTATGACACCCTGTTCCTCGGTTACCCCATCTGGTGGGGGCAGGCTCCGAAGGCCGCGCTCACGTTCCTGGAGTCCCACGACTTCGGCGGCAAGACGGTGGTGCCGTTCTGCACGTCGGGCTCCAGCCCGGTCGGCGCCAGCGACACCGACCTACACACCCTCACCGACGGTTCCACGACCTGGACTCCAGGCATCCGCTTCCCCAGCGGGGCGTCCGCAGCGAGCGTCGGACGGTGGATCGACGGGCTCGGCCTGCCTGCTTGACTTCAAGCGCTTGAAGTTTCCTAATGTGAGCGCCATGACTCAACCGCCCATCCTGGCCCTCAACAATGGCGTCACGTTGCCCGCCCTCGGCTTCGGCGTTTTCCGCACGCCGCCCGACCAGGCCGTCCAGGCCGTCCTGACCGCCCTGGGGACCGGCTACCGCCATATCGACACCGCCGCCGCGTATTTCAACGAGCGCGAGGTCGGCGAAGCGATCCGGCGTTCCGGCCTGCCGCGTGACGAGGTGTTCGTCGAGACCAAGGTGTGGGTCTCCGACTACGGCTACGACGAGACCCTCCACGCCTTCGACAAAGCCACCGGAAAACTCGGCCTCGACCGCGTCGACCTGCTGATCCTGCACCAGGCCGCGCCCAAGGCGTTCGACCAGACCATCGCCGCCTACCGGGCGTTGGAGAAGCTGCTCGCCGATGGCGCGGTGCGGGCCATCGGCGTGTCCAATTTCAAGCCGAACCGGCTCGACGCCCTGTTGGCCGAGACGAGTGTGGTCCCGGCGGTCAACCAAATCGAGTTGCACCCGTACAACACCCAGCCCGCCCTTCAGGCGTATCACGCGCGGAACGGCATCGTGACCCAGGCGTGGTCCCCGATTGGCGGGATCACGTTCTATCCGGGCTTCTCCGACCCCAACGACCCGCACAGCACCCTGGACGACCCGGTGCTGGCCGCCATCGGCCAGACCCACGGCAAGACCCCGGCCCAGGTCATGTTGCGCTGGCACATCCAGCAGAGCCGCTCCGCCATCCCCAAGTCCGTCCGCCCCGAACGCATCAAAGAGAACTTCGACATCTTCGATTTCACGCTGACCGCAGACGAGTTGGCCCAGATCGACGCGCTGGACGACGGCGAGAAGTTCAACCCTGAAAACCTGGACTTCTCCCAGTTCGGCGGCATCCCCGAAGCCTGACCCTCAAGGAGGAAAGCCATGTACGGAACCATCCTGCACGCCCCTGGCGACGTGCGCTACGTCGAACGCGACGATCCGCAGATCGTCGAGCCGACGGACGCGGTCATCCGGGTGGCCGCGACCTGCATCTGCGGTTCGGACCTGTGGCCGTACCGGGGAACCGACCCGGTGGTGGACCTTCCGATGGGCCACGAGTACGTCGGCGTGGTCGAGGAGATCGGCGCGCAAGTCCACCAGATCAAAGAAGGCCAGTTCGTGGTCGGCTCGTTCTGGTCCTCGGACGGGACGTGTGAGATTTGCCGGGCCGGGTACGAGTCGCACTGCGTCAACCGGACGTTGATGGGATTGATCGGCACCCAAGCGCAGTATGCCCGCATTCCGTTGGCCGACGGCACCCTAGTCCCCACCCCGGCGCTGCCGGACGACGATCTGATCCCGTCGCTGGTGGCCGCCTCCGACGTGCTGGGCACTGGCTGGTTCGGCGCGGTCGCCGCCGAGGCCGGACCAGGCAAGACGGTCGCCGTTGTCGGCGACGGTGCGGTCGGCCTGTGCGCGGTGCTGGCCGCGAAGCAGTTGGGCGCGGAGAGGATCATCGCCATGTCGCGGCACGAGTCCCGCCAGCGGTTGGCGTTGAAGTTCGGGGCGACCGACATTGTGACCGAACGCGGCGACGATGGCGTGGCCCGGATCAAGGCCATGACTGGCGGGCTCGGCGCGCACAGCGTGGTCGAGGCGGTCGGCACCCAAGAGGCGATGACGCAAGCCATCCGCGCGACCCGTCCCGGCGGGCACACCGGTTTCGTCGGCGTCTCCCACGGAGTCGCCATCGACGGCATCGAACTGTTCGGCTCCGGCGTCCACCTGCACGGCGGCCCCGCCCCGGTGCGCCGGTTTCTGCCCGACCTTATAGGGCGCATCTGGCGACGCGAGATAGACCCCGGCCAAGTCTTCGACCTGACCCTGCCGCTATCCGAAGTCGCCGAAGGCTACAAGGCCATGGACCAACGGCGCGCGGTCAAAGTGCTGCTCCAGCCTTGACCGTTTGCGAACCCGCCCCAGCCGTAGCCGCAGGTCATACCCGGCGGCGCGCCGTGGTCTGCGCGCTGCGGGCAATCAGCCCAGTCGGCGCGGAGACCGGCTCTCACACGCCAGCCCCGTTCCGCGAGAACCCTGTTGGACGCCCGCGGCGACCCCGAACTCGACGCCACCCGCCTCGAACAACCCAACCGCAACCCCGAAGACCCGCCCGCCTGGGACAGCAACCCGAAGGGAAGGCAATACGCCACTCCCAGTGGCAGTGGCCCGACGACCGCCTGGCGACTCGACGTCCTCCGCCGGGCGTGGGGTTCTACGACCTCGTGTCGTGTAAGCCCCGAGATTGGGCCGCCAGCAGGAGCATCGGTGTCCAGCTGCACGCGATGCCCCGCGCCTGTGACGCGGGTCCACCAAGTTGGGGCGCGTGATCAGGAGCGCAGAGCCCGGCGCGGTTGGGCGAAGCCCCAAGAAGTTCGTGGTAGAGCCGGGTGTTCAGTTCTGCGCCCAGGTGGTCACTCAGCGCAAAGCCCACGTGCCGGTCGCCTACGACTGGTTGAAGATGTTAGTCGTCTTGGAGGGTGACGGTTACATCGTTTTCAGCGATGTGCGCCGTCCTCAGCGCGTGCGCGCGGGCGACGTCGCCGTGCTCATGCCGGGGGTGCCGTGCGCTATCGTGCCCGACTGGCAGGTCAAGTTCACGCGGCTGTTCTTGTCGATGGGATTCCTGGTTGACAAGACCAGGGCAGCGCACTATCCCGATGCACTGGACCGGCGGGCGGCGGCGATCCTGGCGAACGTCGAACTGCCGGTCGCCGGCCAGGTGGTGCGGTTGCGAACGGATGTGGCGACGGTCGGGCAGTGGCTGGGCCGGTTGGACGAGTTCACCAGGAACCGGAGTATCCGGCGGAATTGGCTGACCGCCGAGGCTATCGTCACGGCCACCCTTGGGGAGGTGGTTCCGTTGTTGAAGCGGGAGAAAGGGTCTCGCTGGCCGCATCGGCTGCCGGACAGGTCGCGGCGGGCGACCCTGGCGGACATGACGGTTCTTCGCCCGCTGTCACCTGAGATCGAAGAGGCGCGCCGGATTCTGCAAACCAACTACACGACGGGAATGACGATGGCCGAGGTCGCCGCAGCGGTCTACCTGTCGGAGAGCCGTTTCTACGCGGCGTTCAAGGATCAGATGGGCAAGACGCCTCTGGCTTATGTGCAGTCGTTGCGGGTGCAGTGGATGTGCCAACTTCTCGCCGGGACGGACATGAGCGTCGGGGAGATCGGGCGGCTGGCGGGGTGGGACTCCCCGGACGCCGCTGGGCGGGTGTTCAAGGCGGCGGTGACGATGTCGCCGACCCGGTGGCGTGAGACGTTCGCGCCGCATATCGATCCGGCGGATTGCGTGTTGCGTCCGTTGGATTCTCTTGTGTTCGAGCAGTAGCTCTTCTGTTTCCGCCGACGTTCTGGCGTCATGGATGGCGCGCACCGCGCCCCTGAACGCCGGTTCCGGCGGCTCCTTTCCGGTTAGTTCTCCCGCCCGCCCGGTCGGCGGTTCGGGGACGCGGCGCGCACCTGGCAGACGGCAGCGAACCGCGCGAACCGGAGGACGAGAACATGGACTGGAAGGCCCACGACGAGCACCTGGCGGTGGTCGCCGCCCGGATGTCCGCGATCAGGCGGGCACAAGGCTGGCCGACCGCGCTGGCCGCCCTGACCTTGGCGCGCTCCGGCGTGCCGGTGTTCCCCTGCGAGCCGGGCGGGAAGAAGCCGTTGACTCGCCACGGCTTCCTGGACGCCTCGACCGACGCGGGCCGGGTGGAGGCGTGGTGGCGTCGCCGTCCGGAGGCGAACATCGGCGTGCCGACCGGTGCGGTGTCCGGCCTGGACGTGGTTGATGTGGACGTCCGCGGCGGCGGCTCCGGGTTCGACCGGTTCCGGCAGGCCAACGCCCAGGGGGTCGGCGAGGACTGGGCGATGGCGGTGCGGACCCCGTCCGGCGGCATGCACTACTACTATCCGTCCAACCCGCAGGCGCCGCGCATGTCGTGGGCGCGCGGCAGCGCCCACGTCGACTTTAGGGGCGCGGGCGGTTACATCATCGTCCCGCCGTCCCAGATCGAGGTCGACGGGACGCCGGTCAGATACCAGGTGCTCCGCGTCCTCCCGCACGCCATGCCGGTGGACGCCGGACGGCTGCGCGACCTGGTCGACCCCGAGGCCGCCCGGCGGCGCATGGCCACGCGGGTCACCCCAGGACGGGTGGCGGCCACGGCCCAGGACTCGGCGCTGGCCCGGTGGGTGTCGTCGCGTCCGGAGGGCGAGCGGAACACCGGATTGTTCTTCGCGGCGTGCAGGCTCGTGGAGGCCGGGCGGCCCTTCGACCACACCCTGGCGGCGCTCGCCCCCGCCGCCCAGCGGGCGGGCCTGCTGGATCGTGAGATCACCGCGACCGTCCGATCCGCGTACCGGCGCGCCCACGCTGCCTCAGCGCCATCGGCCCCGGTGTCGCCGTCGCGGCCTGGGCCGGCAACTGCCGCGGCGGTGGTGTTGTGAGCAGACCAGGCGACCGGCGGGTGTCGGGTTGGGTTGCGGCCATTGGGATCGCCGGCACGGTGTTGCTGGCGGTCGGGGCGTTCTCATTGTCGTTCACGTCGCTGATCCACTTCGCCGTCCGGTTCGGGATCGACCCGGCGCAGGCGTGGGAGTGGCCGCTGATCGTGGACGGCGTCATCGTCGTCGCCACCGTCTCGGTCGTGGCGTTGGCGGGGAGGCGGGGAACGGGCTACGCCTGGGCGCTGCTGGCCGCGGGAGCGCTGATGTCGGTCGCGTCGAACGCCGCCCAGGCGTGGCGGCTCGACACGGAGTCCCCGCTGATCGCAGCCGCCGTCGCCACGGTCCCGCCGGTCGTCCTGCTGGCCGCCACCCATATGACCGTCATCCTCACCCGGTCTGACCAGGAACCAGCCGCCGCGCAACCAGCGCCACCTCCCACATCCGCCATCGCGCCGCCGCCGGTCTCCGCGCCAGAGCTCGTCACAGTCCAGAGGAAGCCGTCTTCGCCGCCGTCTGCGCCCGGCGCGGACGCGGCTGGGGACGGGGAGCGCACCTGGCTGATGGGGAAGGCCCGCCGGATGCGGGCCGACGGGTGGAGCGTCGCGGAGATCGCCGACGACCTGGGCAGGTCGATCGGCACGATCCGCCGCTGGCTGAAGACCACCGACCAGGCCGGAAACGAGACGACTGGAGAAGACGATGAGTGACGACCCGCGAGACCGCCGCCAACAGATGGCCGCAGCCGCCGAGCGGCCCAGGCCTGCCGCCGAGCAGGAGCCAGCGGCGTTGGCCCGGCATGGCGACCCCTCGGCCAAGAAGGCCGACTCGAAGCAGGCCGCTCGGGGCAAAGGGTCCGGCATCGAGTGGGTGCGCGTGTCGGACATCCTGGCCGGGCGCGGGCAGCGGCTGGCGGACCTTCACGCCAGCGGACAGACCCGGCTGGTCAAGCGGATGCGTCACGGCATTGCCCGCGCCGCCACGTCGAGGCGCGGCGCGGCGAACGCCTCCGCGCCGAACCTGCCGCCGGTCACCGCGTTCGGCTCCACCCCGCCGCAGTCGTCCGCCCAGGCGGTGGGCAGATGACCAGCCAGACCGCGACACATGCAGCGCTCGGAGAAGCGCCGCGCACCTGCCAGGCGAAAGGAGGTCATCCCATGACCCAACCCCGAGATCCTTCCTGGGACCGTTTCGCCGATCCCGACTATCTGCGTTCGGCGCTGCTGCGCATCCATCAGAGCGACGACGGGTGGCGCACCGACCCGGAGGCCGACGAGTTGATACGATACGCCGCCGACCGGTTCGCGGGGCTGGCCCGAAAGCACGGCTTGGAGGAGACCGACGCCATGTCGGTGGCGTTCGAGGCGATGCGGAACCCGGCCACCCGGTACGGGGCAGCCGACCCGTGGGGTGTGATCGTCCACGCCGTCGCCACCACGTTCCGGGCCTGGCAGTTCGCCGAGGAGGCCCTGTGCTCGGTCGACACCGCCCGCCGGGGCGGCCTGTCCGGCTGCCGCGCGGAGCGGATGTGCGAACGCGACCAGGTGCCCCTCGACTGCGACCCGGCGTTCACGCAGGCCGACCCGGAGGCTCCCGGCGGCTGGGACGGGCCGACCGTGTACCAGCAGGCCCGGCACGTCGCCGGGCTGCTCGCCCGCAACGGCTGGCCGTTCGACTCCGCTCTGTTGGCCGTCGAGGTCGTCCTGCGCAAACTGGCCGACTCCGGGTCGCGCCCCTCGGCGTATGAGGCGTTGCGGCGGGACCGCAGGTGGCGGTGCGCGGCGGGCATCCCCGCCGCCTCGTGGACCGGCCTGCTGCGCCTGCTGCTGGGCGCCCCGTCGGAAGCCGCCGCCATGACATCGACCGGGAAGGGCCTGCTGCTGCGGCTCGCTTTGGACGAGGACGTCGAAACCGACCCGGCGGTCGCAGCTGCCATCGCCTTGATCGCCCCAGGCGGCGGAAGGGCATGATCGTGGCGGCGGACAATCTCGGCTTCGAGTGGGCGGTCGACTCGATCATGGTCGGCGCGCGGCACCGCAAAGACTTGGGCGACTTGCAGCCGTTGACGGACTCGATCTCCCAGCACGGACTGATCCAGTTGATCACCGTCACCCCTGACGGGGTCCTGATCAGCGGCGCGAGGCGGCTGGAGGCGATCAAACGGCTGGGCTGGAAGACGGTGAACGTGTGGATCAGGACGGGCCTGTCCGACCGGCTCACCGCGTTGATGGCAGAACGGGACGAGAACTTGTCGCACAAGGGGTTCACGAAGACCGAGTTGGCTGAGTTGTACGAGGAGTTGAAGGACGTCGTCGCCGAGGAGGCCGCCCGCCGCCAGCAGGCCAGCCGTTTCGGGGCCGAGCCGGAGACCGGCCCGCCGGGCGGCGCCGCTAATCTAGCGGCGCCGTGGGAGGGACGCTACGACTCCCGCCGCAAAGCCGCCGACATGATCGGGACCGGCGCGTCCCACATGACGATGGAGAAAGTCCTGGCGATCAAGCAGATCGCCGCCGACACGACCCGCCCCCAGGGGCTGCGGGACCAAGCCGCCGAGGCTGTCGCGGAGATCGACGCCGGAGGGCCGGTCGACCCCCAGTTCCTGCGGCTGCGGTCCCTGGTCCGCATCGACGACCTGGAACGCATGGCCGCCGACGCGGGCGAACCAGACCCGGTCAGGGGGGCCGCGAGAGCCGGGGCGATCCTGCTGCGGAAACTGGAGGACACCCAGCCGATGACCCCAGCCGACCTGGACAAAGCGGCAAAAGCCGCTCTCGACCGGGTCAAAGCCGCCCGGCGGGGCCGCAAACCTGTCCCCGAACCCAAACCGGCGAAGCCGGAGCCGGGGCCGAAGACCCGGTCGGTGAAACAGTTCATCTGGACGTGGAACGAGATGAGCGACTGGCCGCAGGAGTACGACGTCGCCGCCGTCGCTGAAGCCCTCTCCGACAAGCAGTGGCAGCAGTTCAAAAAGACCATGGCCGACGGCCAGGCCTTCCTCGACCGGGTCGCCGCGGCCAGAGCCGGACTCGGGCTCAGCGCCTGACGACAACACGGGCAGCGGGCCGCCCCCATCGCGGGGCGGCCCGCATTGGTGTTGGCGGGGGCGGCGCACCTGGGTTCTTGACAGACCAGCCGAGCCGAGGAAGAGGAACCCGATGCGCCACACCGACCCAGACCAATACCATGGCCACAGACCGTCGAAGAGGCTCGGTGCCGTCCTCGCCGTCGTGGCCCTCGGCGCGGCCGTCGGCGTCGGAGCCTACGGCCTGCTCCTCAAACCACGCTCGGAGCCGCGGCCCCAGCCCGCGCCCACGGCTACGGCCACGGCGTCGCCAGCGCCCACCCCGGCCATGACGCCGCCCCCGGCGCCGCAGCGCGACCCGGAGGCGTTCGCCACCAGGGTCGCGCATCTGCTGTTCGACTGGGACACCCTGGCCACCAGCCCCGCCGCCATTAAAGAGACCCTCATCGGATTGGCCGACCCGACCGGCGACGAGACCGCCGGACTGGCCTCCGACCTCGGCAACTACCTGCCCGACGCCACCACCTGGGCCAAACTGCGCCGACACGGGACCCGTCAGAGCCTCGACATCGGGTCGGTCGCCGAGCCCGCCTCGTGGCAGACCGCCCAGGCCGACGCGCAACCGGGGGCGATCCTGCCTGGCACCGCCGCCTACACCATCGCCGGCGCCCGCCACCGAGAAGGCGTCTGGCAAGACCAGCCCACCAGCAGCGACCACGACGTGTCGTTCACGGTCTTCGTCACCTGCGCCCCGTCGTTCCCGGAATGCCACCTGATGCGCCTGTCCCAACTGGACAACCCGCTGAACTGAGGCACCCGTGAAGAAGACCGCGCTCGTTCTGGCCGGGCTGCTCATGGTCGGCCCAGCCCTGCCGCTCCTCGCGGTCGCCTGCCTGATGAACCCGGCCGCTAAAGCCACCTGCGCCACCGTCACGCTCACCGTGGGGGCGATCCCGGAGTCCCTCACCGCCACGGACAGCGCCGGGGTGTCGGTCACGCTGAACCGGAAACAACTCGGCCACGCGGCCACGATCATCACCGTCGGCGGGCGCACCCCCGGCGTCGACCGCGACGGCGTCGTCATCGCCCTGATGGCCGCGCTGACCGAGTCCCGGCTGCGGATGCTCGCCAACACGTCGGCCTACCCCGAATCCGCCGACTACCCGAACGACGGCGACGGGTCCGACCACGACTCCCTCGGCCTGTTCCAGATGCGCCACGCCTCCGGCTGGGGAACCGTCGAACAACTCATGGCCCCCGTCTACCAGGCACGCGCCTTCTACGGCGGGCAAACCGGACCCAACCACCCATCGCCCCGAGGGCTGCTCGACATCCCCGACTGGAAGACCATGCCCAAAGGAGCCGCCGCCCAAGCCGTCGAAGTGTCCGCCTACCCCGACCGGTACGCCAACTGGGAACCCGTCGCCAACACCATCCTCGCCGCGCTCACCAGGCCCGCCGCGCCCAACAACGGCGGCGGGACAGCGGACCCGAGCGTCCCGGAGACCGGGAGCGTCGTGTTCCCCCTCCCGGCGGGAACATGGGTCAAGACGTCGGGCTTCGGGATGCGCGTCAACCCCGTCACCGGCGTGTACACCCTCCACGCCGGAACCGACTACAGCGCACCCGACGGCACACCGATCCTGGCCGCTGCCGACGGCACAGTCACGTTCTCCGGGCCGCGCGGCGGTTACGGCAACGCCATCCTGATCAACCACACCGTCGACGGCAAGCTGGTCGCTTCCCTTTACGGGCACATGTGGGACGGCGACCTCTACGTCAAAGCCGGGGACCGTGTCGTCGCCGGGCAGCACATCGCCGACGTCGGCTCCAACGGACGTTCCACCGGCCCCCACCTGCACTTCGAGATCCGCCCCAACAGCGACTACAACGAAGTCACCGACTCCGACGTCTGGCTCGCCCAGCACGGCGCGGCCACCATGACCGACCCGACCGCCAACGCGGGCGGCTGCTACACAGGAGGGAACTGATATGGCCCCAGACTTCTCAGCCGTCGGCGGCAACACTCTCGCCGCCATTGTCGGGGCGCTGCTCACCATCGTCCTGATCGCAGCCGTCGCCTCCCTGATCGCCTCCGCGATCTGCTGGGCTGTCGGCGAAGCCCAAGGCAACTACCAGATGGCTGCGAAAGGCAAGACCGGCGTGCTCATCGCCCTCGGCGCCGCCGCTGTCGCCGGGGCGGGCGTCTCATGGGCCAATTTCTTGATCCACGTCGGAGAGCAGTTCTAGGCCTCCCGCCTCTGTGAGCCGGCCAGGGCGGATTGCAATTCGCGGCAGACGAGGGCTGGTCGGCGGGTGGCGCTCTCGGCGCGGCCCCGCCTGCACCTCGCGCAAGTCATCCTGGCGCGGAGGATTCGGGTGCCCAAAACCACAGATGTCGGATCATTGCTGGGCCGCCGGTTCCGCCAGGCGGGGCCGTGAGGTCCGGGACAGCCTGTCCCGGGCGAGCATCGCGACTCCCCATGGGCCGATGGCGAGCAGCCGCATTCCGTCGACGATCAGGACGACCACCGCGAGATGCAGCCAGCCGCTGCCGCCACGGCTGATCACGCTGGTCAGTGTCGCGGCGGCGAGGAAGCAGAGCAGGCCGAGGGCCGCGGCCGGGACGGCCCATCTCAAGGGATGCGCGCGGACGCGGGGGATGAGCTTGCTGGCGGGGGTGTGGCCCCACAGCCGGTAGAGGGCGGCGGCGAGGCGGATGCCGAGTCGGAGCATTGTCGTGCCTTCCGTGTCGTGCTGGTCGAGGCAGTCACCTGGGTTGGCCCCGGTGGAGCCGGTCGTCCGTCTTCGTTATCCCCGCTCGCCTTCGGCGGGGCAAAGCCTCTGGCCAACACAATGCCCGAACGGGCGTGGGGCAGTCCAGCGCACCTGCCTGGCGGCCCGGAGCGACCCAGCTTCCGGATGCGAACGACAAGCAAAAGAGGTACAAGCATGCTGACCAGGCTCTGGCACGCCGCGCTCCCCGCCATCGGTCTGCTGCCGATGGACATCAACATCTCCCCGAACGACAACGGTCTGCCCGGCATCTCCCAGTTGAAGACCATCGTCGGCGCCGTCATGACCGTCGGCCTGATCCTGTCGGTGCTGGCCCTGATCATCTCGGCCATCGTGTGGGGCCTCGGAGCCAACTCCAGCAACCCGCACCTCGCCAGCCGGGGCAAGCTCGGTGTCATCGTGTCCTGCGCGGCGGCGATCATCTGCGGCGCGTCCGTCACTCTCATCAACTTCTTCTGGAACGTCGGCCAGTCCGTCTGACCCGGTCGGGCTGATGTAGGGGTTCGTTCTAGTTGGCCAATCGACCGGCATAGTTGGCCACCAGTTGGCCATTGACCGCCCAGTTGGCCATTCCGAGCATTGCGCAGGAGCAGGCCCATCGCCGACCGGGCCGTACATCAACGGCCCCCCGCAAGGCGGCCGTGGCCGCGAAACCGCAGATGGAGCCCCTGGTTGCGGCCGCGCACCTGGAGAGAAGCGCCTCACCCGCCCGGGCGGGGACCGCCGCGGGACCACTCCAATAAGCGAGGCGGACGCGGCCGGGGGCTGGCGTCCACGACTGAAGAAATGGACAACTGCGATGCGTGTTCCACCTCGACCCGACCACCAGGGCGAGACTGCCACCTGCGGCAATACGGTCACCAGTGGTCAACAACCTGGTCATGGTGGCCAAATCCATTGAATTCCTACAGCTGAGAGGAGCAGACGATGGGGGTTTGCGACGTTCCGGGCGTCTCATATGTGTGCGACGCGGTCGGCGACGGTGTCGCCACGTTGGTGTCGGCGCCGTTCGACTGGCTCGCCTCGGCGATGGGGTCGGCAGCCGGGTGGGTGTTCGAACAGGTCTGGACCGTGTTCGACACCACCACCATGGTCGACGTGACCAACTCCGGCTACCGGCAGGTCTACGCCCTGGTCTTCGGGGCCGCCTGCTTCCTGATGCTGATCTTGTTCTGCTTCCAACTCGTCGCCGGGCTGATACGACACGAACCCGCCGCCCTGGGACGCGCCGCCACCGGGCTGGCCAAGTCCGTCCTCGGGAGTTTCCTCGTCTTGGCCGTGACCGGTCTGCTGTTGGAGGCGACCGACCAGTTGTGCGTCGGGATCGTGCAGGCGACCGGGAACACGATGGAGTCCATGGGCGGCAGGATCGCCGTCCTGGCCGCCGGGCTGACCGCGATCAACATCGCCGCTCCCGGCGTGGGGGCGATCATCACGATCTTCCTGGCCGGGCTGGCCATCACCTCCGCCCTGGTCGTGTGGTTCTCCCTGCTCGTCAGGAAGGCGCTGCTGCTCGTCGCGGTCGTGTTCGGGCCGTTCGCGACCGCCGGATGGTCCTGGGACGCCACCAAGGGCTGGTTCTCCAAATGGGCCATGTTCGTCATCGCCATGATCCTGTCGAAGCTGGTCCTCGTCGTCACCCTCCTGGTCGCCGTCACCCAAACCGCCTCCCCGATAGACCCAGACCTGCAATCGGTGTCGGAGCCGGTCGCGGGCGTCGTGTTGATGATGATTGCCGCGTTCGCCCCCTACATGAGCTACAAGTTCATCTCCTTCATGGGAGCCGACATGTACCACCTGATGAGCGCCGAGCGAGAAGCCAAATCAGCCATGAACCGGCCCATCCCGGCGCGCCCCCAGGCCTCCAACCCGTCCAACATCCTCGGCGGCAACGGCACCAGCTCCAGCAGCACCGGGGGCGGCGGCTCGACCCCGCCGCCCGCCTCGCCCAGCGCGGGCTCCGGCGGGGGTAGCGCGTCGGCGGGCGCGTCCAGCGGCGGTGCGGCGGCAGGCGGATCGGCCAGCGCCGGTGCCAGTTCTGCCGGCGCGGGTGCCTCCTCGGGCGGCGCGGCAGCCGGGGGCGCAGCCGCTGCCGGTCCAGCGGCAGCCGTGATCATCGGGGCGCAGGTCGTCAAGGGGGCGGCCACCGCCGGGCCGAAAGCCGGGGGCGGGGTCGGCGGCGCGGCCACCGGGCAGACCGACGCCGCCCAGGCGACCCCGCCGACCGCTCCGGCCACCACGTTCACGCCGACCTCCAGCACACCGCCGCCGCCCGAACCCCCGGCGCCGGCGCCGCAGGGGGCGTAGCCGATGGCCCAGACCACGAAAGACCGCGACGGCTACGACCTGAACCCGGTCAAGTTCAGCCGCCTGTCGAAACGCGGGCTGCTGCTCGGCCTGTCCGGGCCGCAACTCGCCTGCCTCGGCCTCGCGGCTGCCGTGATGGTCGCCGCCCTGTACACCGGAGGGGCGGCCGCGTTCACGGTCGCCGCCGTCGTCTGGCTGCCCGCCTGCTGCCTCGCCCTGATCGGCGTGGCGGGAAGGAAACTCATCGAATGGGCGCCCGTCATCATCCGCTGGCTCACCCGCACCCACAAGGGACAAACCATGTTCAAGAAGACAATCGCCAAACCCCGCCCCGCAGGCACCCTGTCCCTGCCAGGAGACGCCGCCGCGCTACGCCAACACCAAGACCCCGCCACCGGGGCCGTCATGGTCCACGACCCCCACGCCCAAACCCTGACAGCGGTGGCCGAGGTCACCCACCCGTCATTCGTCCTGCTCGACCCCGCCGAACAGGAACGCCGCGTCCAATCCTGGGGCCGGGTCCTGGCCACCTGCTGCCGCGCCGGGCGCATCGCCCGGCTCCAAGTCCTGGAGCGCACTCTGCCGGATTCCGGCTCCGGCCTGATCGACTGGTGGCGGCTCCACGGCACCGACGACGGCTCCTGGACCGCCAAGGTCTACCGGGACCTGGTCGACCGCGCCGGACCCGCCTCCGAACGCCACGCCACCACGATCTCCGTCGCGCTCGACATGCGGCTGGCCGCCAGGGCGATCCGGGGCGCGGGCGGCGGGATGCGCGGAGCCGCCTCCGTCCTCGGCCAAGAGATGAACACCCTCGCCACCGCCCTGCGCAGCGCCGACCTCAACCTAGGCGAATGGCTCGGCCCCGGTCGGTTGGCGCTCATGCTCCGCGCCGCCTACGACCCCGAATCCGCCACCCGCCTCGAACGCAACCGGGCCATCGGACGCGACCTGTCCAATGCCGGGCCGGTCGCCGTCCACGAGTCCTGGGCGTCCATGCGCACCGACACCGCCTTCCACGCCGTCCTGTGGGTCTCGGAATGGCCGCGCGCCCAAGTCTTCCCCGGCTTCCTGTCGCCCCTGCTGCTGTCGTGCGGCATCCGACGCACCTTCTCCTTGACGGTGACGCCGATGCGGGCCGACCAGGCCGCCCGCGACATCCGCAGGAAGAAGACCGAGCACATCGCCGACCAGGCCCAACGCGCCAAGATCGGCCAGATCGAGGACGCCGCCCAAACCGCCGAATACCACGACGTCCTCCAACAAGAAGCCGACCTCACATCCGGCCACGGCATCGTCCGCTACACCGGCCTGATCACCGTCTCTGCCCCGTCCGAACCGGAGTTGCAAGCCGCGCTCGCCGCCATCGAACAAGCCGCAGTCCAAGCCTCCTGCGAGACCCGCACGCTCGTCGGCCAACAGGCCCAAGGCTTCACCGTCGCCGCGCTACCTCTATGCAGGACGGTGTGACCATGCCCAGCAACGATCACGTCCACGCAGCAGTCCTGGTCAGGCCCCCCAAACAGCTTCGCCGCGACCGCAAAGCGCAGGAGCGGGCCGCGCGTCAAGCAGTTGTCGACGGCGAGCGCGCCCAGAAAGCTCAGCAGCGCGCCCTTCTGGAGGCCGCGCGCCAGGAAACCCGCGAGGCCACCTATCTGCCTGCCGCTGGGGAGCCGGGAACGGCCCAGCTACGCACGCCGGGCCGGTTGCGTCTGCCGCAGCATCAGGACACCACAGCCACGCTTGGCGGGGCGTATCCGTTCTTGGCTGAGGGGGGCTTGGGGTCTGACGGGGTGTTCGTCGGGCAGGACATGTTCGGCGGGGCGTCGTTCGTGTACGACCCGTGGGTGCTGTACCGGGCCGGTCTCATCACCGCCCCGAACATCGTCCTGGCGGGGATCGTCGGCTCCGGGAAGTCATCCCTCGCCAAGTCCCTCTACACCCGCTCCATCCCTTTCGGCCGCAGAGTGTACGTTCCGGGCGACCCGAAGGGCGAGCACACCGCCGTCGCCGAAGCCGTCGGCGGCAAAGCTATCCGGCTCGGCCACGGCATGGCCGCCCGGCTGAACCCCCTGGACGAGGGATACAGGCCCGGCCACCTGTCGGACGTGGAGTGGCGGGCGCAAGTCGCATCGCGCCGACGCGACCTTATCGGCGCTTTGGCTGAGACAGTCCTGGATCGCCCGCTGGCCCCGCTGGAGCACACCGCCATCGATGTCTCCCTGGTCTCAGCGGTCGGTGCGTGCGACGTGCCGATCCTGCCGATGGTCGTGGACCGGGTTCTCGCCCCGGACCGGCGCGACGACCCGGACGGGAGGCTGACCGAGGACGGCAGGCAGGTCGGCCACGCCCTGCGGCGCCTGGTCGCCGGCGACCTGGCGGGTCTGTTCGACGGGCCGTCCACCGTCAGGTTCGACCCGAGCCTGCCGATGGTGTCCCTCGACCTGTCGCGGGTGGCTGAGAACTCGACCCTGATCAGCGTGTTGATGACGTGCTCGTCGGCGTGGATGGAGTCCGCGCTCCTGGACCCGGACGGCGGGCAACGCTGGGTGATCTACGACGAGGCGTGGAGGCTGATGTCGCATCCCGCCCTGTTGCGGCGGATGGACGCGCAATGGCGGCTGGCCCGGCATTACGGGATCGCGAACATGCTGATCTTCCACAAGCTGACCGACCTGGACAACGTGGGCGACCAGGGCACCGCTATGCGCGCCCTCGCCTCGTCGCTGCTGGCGAACGCGGAGACCCGGATCATCTACCGGCAGGAGTCCGACCAGATGACAGGCACCGCCGAGACCCTCGGCCTGACCGGAACCGAGATGCGGCTCTTGCCGACCCTGTCGACCGGGCAGGGGTTGTGGCGGATCAAGGATCGTTCCTTCGTAGTCGCCCATCAGCTCCACCCTGACGAACTCCGGCTGTTCGACACGACTTCCAAGATGTTGGGGATCTCCTGAGTTCCGCTGACCGCTGGCGGCGGGACGCGCACCTGGCAGGCACGAAGGGGACGCGGCATCCGGGCCGCGCCCCGTGAAGCCTCTGGAGGAACCGTGTCCGATCCGTTGTACGCGCCGTGGAAAGAAGGCGATCCCATCGCCACGGTGACCATGTCCGAGCCCGACCTGATGAGCGTGCGCCTGCTCGGCATCCCCTACCAGGCGCCCGCCGACTGGCTGCCGCTGAAGCGGACGGACTTCGGTAAGGTGATGGACCACATCTACACCAAGTACCCGATGCCGTTCACCTGCGAGATCATCGAGACCGATGGCACACGCACCACCGGCGTCGTCGACCTGACCGACACACCCGCCGCCACAGCGCCGACGCAGGCCGCTCAGCACGCCCGGCAGGCGCACCCCAGCCACGCCGCACCGCCTCCCGCCCAGCCTGTCGGCGAGCCGACGCCCGAGGCGTCCTGGGTCCGCCTCCTGGACGAACCCGAACCCGCCCCCATACCGGAAGCGTCGGGGCTAGGGGCACGGCTGGAGTCTTTACTCGGCCTGCCTGCGCTGCCGCCCCGGCGCCGCGAGGGGGAGGCGGTGGTTGCCGCCTACGGGTTCGAGCCCGGCGAGCAGGTCGCCGTGGGCCTGGTAGTCGGGCACGTCGCCGCCGACCACCAGGGGCGCGCGGCGGTGACCCTGCCCTCCTGGGTGCTGGCCAACCTGGTGACCGGGGAGGCCGTCCTGGCGGGTCTGGCGTCGGCCCGGTCCAGTGTCGTGCGCGGCGACGCGGGCCGATGAGCCAGGCCCCCGTACCCGCCGGGCGCGACGCGCTGGCGAACCTCGGGATCGGCCTGCTGCTCGCCATCGGCCTGCTCGGCCTCGTGCTGCGCGGCGCGGGCAGCCTCGCCTGCCTGATCACCGGCCACGACCAGCCCACCGGATCGTGGGCGTCCGGCCTCCTCATCCTTGCCCGCCCCACCCACCCAGGGACAGTGATCGGAGCGGAAGGCCTCCACCCGGTCATGTACTGGCTGGTGGCCTGCGTCCTGCTATCCGCCCCGGCCGTCGGGGGCGTGTGGCTGTGGCGGGTGGTCCGCGACCACTCGCGCCGGGCCAAGGTCGACCCGCGCCGGATCGCCGGGACCGCCACGCGCGACGAGATCCGGATGCTCGCCTCATCCAAAGCCCTGCTCAAACGCGCCGGAACGCTGCGCCCGTCCGTCCCGAAACCCCAGCCGACCGATGTCGGCTACCTGCTAGGCACCAGCCACGGGGCTGGCGTGTGGGCGTCGGTCGAGGACTCGATCCTGCTGATCGGGCCGCCCCGGTCGGGCAAGGGACTGCACATCGTCATCAACGCCATCCTGGACGCGCCCGGCGCTGTCGTCACCACCTCGACCCGCCCCGACAACCTGACCGCCACTATGAGAGCCCGTCAGAAGGCTGGCCCGGTGGCGGTGTTCGACCCGCAACAACTCGCAGAGGGGCTGCCCGCCGGTTTGCGCTGGTCGCCCGTGCGGGGCTGCGAGCAGCCGTTGACGGCGATGATCCGGGCAACCGGCCTGGCGTCGGCTACCGGGATCGGCGGCGGCGGGGTCGAGAACGGCGGCTTCTGGGAAGGCAAGACCCGAGTCGCGCTGCAGTCCCTGCTCCACGCCGCCGCCCTCGGCCAGCGGGACTCCGCCGAACTGTTCCGCTGGACCCTGGACCCGAACTCCGCCAACGACGCCGTCGGCATCCTGCGCACCAGCCCCGACGCCGCCACAGGCTGGGCTGAGGCCCTCGACGCCACCATCCACGCCGACCCGCGCACAAGAGACTCCATCTGGCAAGGAGTGTCCCTGTCGTTGTCGGCCCTGGCCGATCCGAGGGTGTTGGCGGCCGTGTCGCCCGGCAAAGGCGAAACATTCGACCCGGCCCGGTTCCTCCTAGACCGGGGCACCCTCTACCTGCTCGCCACCGGCGCTGGGGCCGGCGCGTCGTCGGCCCTGGTGGCGGCGTTCATTGAGGACCTGGTCGAGACCGCCCGGAAACTCGCCGCCAGGTCGCCTGGCGCGCGCCTCGACCCGCCCCTCACCCTGGCGCTGGACGAGATCGGGAACCTCGCCCCGTTGCCCTCGCTCCCGGTGCTGATGGCCGAGGGCGGGGGCACCGGGATCACCACTCTGCCAGTGCTCCAGTCCTTGGCGCAGGCCAGACAGAAATGGGGCCAGAACGCCGCCGGAGCGATCTGGGACGCCAGCATCGTCAAGATCATCCTCGGCGGCGCGTCCAGCCCGACCGACCTGCGCGACATCAGCACCCTGATCGGGGAACGGGACGAGACCACCACCAGCGACACGATCAACGAGCAAGGCTTCACCTCGACCCAACGGTCGATCCGGCGGGTGCCGGTCATGCCACCGGAGACCGTCAGAACCCTGCCGTTCGGCACCGGCGTCATCCTGCTGCGCACCACCCGGCCCATCATCGCCGACCTACGTCCCTGGCCGTCTCGCCCGGACGGCAAACAACTCGCCGCCGACCGCCAGGCGGTCGAGGCGTCCCTCCACCCGTGACCCGCCCAAAAGGAGACCGCCAATGGCCGTCAACACGCATCAGTCCTTGTCGGGGTTCGTCGCCTCCGAACCAGTCATCTCACCCGACGGCGACACCCAACGCCTCGACATGACCGTCGGCCAGGCCCGCCACGCCCGCACCCCGGATGGAGGCGTCGTCCGCGCCGAACCAGACCTGTGCCACCTTGTCCTGAAGGGCGTGCCCGCGATCCGAGCCGCCGGGCAGTTCCGCGTCGGCGACCAGTTCATCGCCGAAGGGCGCATGGCCGAGGAGAAGGTGTGGAACGCCGACACCGGCCAGTCCGAACTGCGGCCCGTGTTCCACGCCAGCCGCATCGGCCCCGACACCGCCTCCACCACCTACGAGTTGCTGTTCCAGCGCCGCATCCACCCCAAGCACGCGCCCCTGCGCGGCACCGCGGGGCCGTCCCAGCCGACCGGGGCCACACCAACGCCACCGTCCCAGCCTCCGGCCTTGTCGCTTTGACCTGGCGGTTGGGGCGGGCGGCGCACCTGCCCGGTGATCGCGGCCGCCAACCGGGCGGTCGCCCCGAGCATGAGGAAGACCAGATGCCCATCAAGACCAACGAGTCCATGTCCGGATTCGTCGCCACCACCCCGCAGCTGACCCGCACCGGGCAGGGCGAGGCCCGCATGTACATGCGGGTCGGCCAAGAGACCTGGACCCGCAACCCGGACGGCTCCCACACCCAAGGCGAGTCGACATTCCACGACCTGGTGATGTTCCGGCGTGCCGCCGAACGCGCCGCCGAACGGTTCGCCAAAGGGGACAAGTTCGTGGCCGAAGGCCGCGTGCACGCTTACACCGTCACCGCCGACGCCGGCCAGACCGTCAACCGCGAGGAGTTCATCGCCCGCAAGATCGGCCACGACAACGCCTCCACCAACTACACCGTCGACCGGACCGCGCGCGTCCAACAAGGCCCGACCAACGCCGTCAGTGCCGCGCCCGCCGCCCAGGCCGCTCCGGCTGTGGGGATGTGACCGCCGTGCCCACCACTTTCGCCGACCCTGACGACTTCGACTTCCAAGCCGCCGACCAGCAATTCACCAGGCCCGCCACCGGTGAGATCGGCGGCAGCGCCGGATCAGGCGGGCCGCCCCGCCCGGTCGTGTGGGCGGCGCTCAGCGCCGACCAGGCCGAGTTCGAGTGGCTGACGTTGAACGAATGGGTCGAAGACCTCCGCGTCACGTTCAACCTGGACGTCACCGTGATCCCGCCGTTCTGGCACCGCCACCCGCTCCTGGTCGAGCACCTGTCGGCCCTGCACACGCACTGGCTGGCCGCGTTCGACCAGGAGCAGCACGGCTCCGCGCCGTTCGGCTGGACACGCGACCTAGACGAGTGGAAGAACCGGATGCGGGAAGCCGTCTCCCAGTTGGGCTGCCGCCTAGACACCTGCCGCCCCCAGCAGCGAACCATGTGGCCGGGCGAGCCCGGCCCCGAGATCGACGAGTTCCCGCCGCCGGTCAACCTGGCCGACCGCTACGACGACCTCGTCGCCTGCGTCATGTGGGACACGGGGCGCCGCCGCCGCGTCGAGGACCGCTACTTCCGCATGATCGCGTCCGGCGGCGAAGACGTCGAGGAGGCGTGATGGCCGGGTACCGGAAGAAGACGAACTGGGCGCCGCAGGCCGAACGCGAGTTCACCGTCACCGACGAACGGCCCGACCGGTTCGACCCGCTGCGGCTGAAGGACTTGTTCCTGGTCGCGGCGTTGTCCGAGGGCGACGCCCCGCCCGAAGGCTGGCCTGCGCGGAGGCTGTCGCCGGGAACCAACCTCAAAGGGCCGCGACCTGCCCTCCGACCCGTCTGACCAGAGGTAACATCAACCAGCCGACAAACCAGGAAGCCCCGCCCACGAGGCGGGAAGGCCGCCCCAGGCGCCGCCGGGGCAATCACGAGCAGACGACCGTCGGCGAACCAACCGCCCGCATGGCGCGGTCGGCCAACCTCGGCAGACCGGGGGGTGGCCGCCCGCGCCTGCGTCTCGTGAACGGAGCCGAGATGACCGACGACCTGACCCTCGGGGCCGCAGGACGCGCCCTGGCCGTCACCTACCTGCGCGTGTCCACCAAAGAGCAGGCCGAGAAAGGCGGCACCGACGAAGGGTTCTCCATCCCCGCCCAGCGCACCGCCAACACCAAGAAGGCCGACGAACTCGACGCGCTCGTAGTCGAGGAGTTCGTCGACGCCGGGGAGTCCGCCCGCAAAGCCGACCGGCCCGCCCTGCAGAGCATGCTCGAGTTCGTCGCCCGGCACCACATCACCTACTGCATCGTCCACAAGGTCGACCGGCTCGCCCGCAACCGCGCCGACGACGTCGCCATCCACCTCGCCCTCAAACAGGCCGGGGTCGTGCTCGTGTCCGCGACCGAGAACATCGACGAGACCCCGTCGGGGATGCTCCTGCACGGCATCATGTCGACCATCGCCGAGTTCTACTCCCGCAACCTCGCCACCGAGGTGGTCAAGGGCATGACCCAGAAAGCCAAGACCGGCGGCACCCCCACCAAAGCGCCCATCGGCTACATCAACGTCCAAGTCCGCGACCACGACGGCAGACGGGTCCGCACCGTCGAGACCGACCCGGAACGCGGACCCCTGATCGCCTGGGCGTTCAAGGCCTATGCCTCCGGCAACTGGACCGTCGCCCAGCTCCGCGAGGAACTCACCCGACGGGGCCTTGTGACCCTGCCGACCCCGAAGCACCCGTCGAAACCAATCGCCAAGTCCTACCTGTACAAGGTGCTGTCGAACCCCTACTACAAGGGCCAGGTCGTCTACCGGGGCCAGATGTACAAAGGCAGCCACACCCCGCTCGTCCCGCCCGAGGTGTTCCTGCAAGTCCAGGCCGTCCTCGCCGCGAACGCGAAAGCCGAACTGCACACGCAGAAACACGACCACTACCTCAAAGGCACCGTCTACTGCGGCGGCTGCCGCTCCCGGCTCATCCTGACCAACGCCAAGAGCCACACCGGCGACATCTACCCGTACTTCATCTGCTCCGGCAGACAACGCAAAGCCACCGACTGCCAGATGCAAGCCATCCACGTCGAGAGAGTCGAACGGCTCGTCGCCGACCACTACACCACCGTCACCATCCCCGCGCCCGTCCGAGCCAAACTGCGCCAAGAAGCCCACGCCGACTTCGACCAGATGATGGCCGAAGCGCACCACGACCTGGAAGACCTGCTGGCCCAGAAGAAGCGGATCGAGGACCAACAAGACCGCCTCGTCGACGCCCACCTCGAAGGCGCGCTGAGCATCGACGTGCTCACCCGCAAACAGAAGACGCTCGAAGAACGGCTCGCCCTGCTTAACCACGACATCGCCGCGTGCCGCCAGGACTACAAGCCCGCCAGAGCAAACATGGACGCCTACCTGTTCCTGGCCTCCGACCCCCACGCCATGTACCTGCGGGCCAACAACGCCACCAGGCGGCTCGCCAACCAAACCTTCTTCACCAAGATCTTCATCACCGAGAACCCCCGTCGACCCGGTCACGACCGCCACACTGTCACCACAACGCTCGGCCAGCCGTTCGCCGCGATCCACGACCACGCCGTCGCCCTGGACGCCAGACCCACCGACCCCACGCGCCCACCGACGCGAAAAAAGAAGGCGGGCGAATCAAAGGTTGAGGCTGGCCAAGGTTTGAACCAGACCTCAAAGGTGCGCCAGGCGGGACTTGAACCCGCACGCCCGAGGGCACAGGAACCTAAATCCTGCGCGTCTGCCAATTCCGCCACTGGCGCCCGCATAGGACCCTAGCCCACGTGGCCCCCGGCGCCCAAGCTCGGCGGCCCGCAGTGGCGCCCGCTAACCTTGGGGGATGGACAAATCATCGCTGGACTCCTTGGCCGCCGGACTGAAGGACCAGCAAGCCGCCACCGCGAAGGTGATCGCGCAGTTAAAGGCGGAGTTGTCGCCAGAGTCCCTGGTCGCCTTGGGCAAAGAAAAGGCCGCCGATGCCGTCCGGGCGGCCACGCTCGAACCCTCCGGCCGGCCCAAGGCCTGGGTGTTGATCCTTGTCAGCGTGGTTTGCGCGCTGACGGCAGTCGGGATTGCGCTGCGGATCGCGAGGCGCAAGAAGTGACCACACGGGAACTGGCCGGGGCCGGGGAGGCCGCGGCGACGGCATCGGGCGCGGGAAAGGCGGCGCCGAAACTGCCGGAGGGGCCGCTGCCGGTTCGTTTGCTGGCGGACCGGCTGTTGGTGCTGCTGGACGCCGAGTCGGCCGAGCGGCGCAGCGCCGGCGGGATCCTGATCCCCGCCACCGCCGCCGTGGGCAAGCGCCTGGCCTGGGCCCACGTGGTGGCGACCGGGGACGCGGTGCGGCAGGTGGCGCTGGGCGAGCGGGTGTTGTTCGACCCGGAGGACCGGGCGGAAGTCGAAATCGGCGGGCAGACCTACCTGCTGCTGCGCGAACGCAACGTCCACGGCGTGGCCGAGGCGCCCGGCGGGAACGAGTCCGCCGGCATGTACCTGTGAACGCCCCGCCTTGCGGCCTGGGCCTGGGCAGACGCGCGTCCCAGGCCAAAGGCGAAGCGTGCTAAAGTCTCTAGTCGCGCGCCATTAGCTCAATTGGCAGAGCAGCTGACTCTTAATCAGCGGGTTCGGGGTTCGAGTCCCTGATGGCGCACTTAGTCAACCAACAGTTGTTGGAACGGCTGTGGCCCGCACCTTGCTCGCAGATCTCCTTTCAGGCGACCGGCGCCGTCTGGTCGGGTTCGGCCAAGTCGCCCTCCAGCAGGGCTGGGGCGGCGGCCAGGACCTTGGGACGCGTGAGCTTGAGGACAACCACGTAGACCACGCCCGCGGCGAGCAGGCCCAGCGACCACAGCGGCATCCAATCAAACGCGCCACCCTGGCCGGGGCGCAGGTTGCCCCACATGGGCAGCGCCAAGACCGCGACCCCGATCACCGGGACGACCAACCACAAGAACGGGTTCTTCCTGATCCCCTGCTTGCGGAACTTGAAGAACTGGACGAACAGGGCCACGTTGGTGATCGCGTAGGTCATGACCACGCCAAACAAGCCGAAGCCCGGCAGGAAACCCGACGTGGTGTCCGGATCCGTGATCAGCATGGAGAGCACGCCGATGGCGATGCTCGGCGCCACGAACGCGATCGCGGCCGCCCACGGGGTCTTGAACCGGGGGCTGGTCGCCGCCAGCGAGCGCGGCCAAATGCCGCCGCGGGCGCCGGCGAAGATCACGCGGGCCGTTTGGGTGTTGGCCGCAATGTAGGAACTGGTGACGGAGATCAGGAAGATGGCAGCGACGAACGGCACCATGAACCGGGCGCCAATGTGCAGGAACTCCTGGGCCGCCGTCGCGAACGAGTTGCCGTCCTCATACATCGCCTGCCCGTCGTTGCCGAAAGCGGCCACCTGCGCCCACGCGCCCAGCACATAAAGAGTGCCGCTGATCAGCACGGTGAGCACCAACGCGATGGGCACGTTCCGGCGCGGGTTGTCGGTCTCCTCCGCCAGCGGCGCGGCGGCCTCAAAGCCGCCGAACGCGACCACGGTGACGCTGAAGGCCAAGAAGATGTTCGAAGCGCCCTGCTTGGGCCAGGTGAACGGCTCGGCGGTCAAACCCACCGCGTCCGTGCCGCTCTGGAACAGCACCGCACAGATGACGACCAGCACAACCGCCACCTCGATCACGTACAGCACAATGGTCGCCCGGACGCCGAAGTGCAGGCCTACAATCACCGGAATGGTGACAAGCGCCCCATACACAATGGTGGTGATCACGACCAGCCAGGCCGGCTGCGCCTCGGCGTACCCGAACACGTAGGTGACAATGTAGTTGCCCACGTAAAGGTAGATGCCGGCGAAGGCGATGATGTAGCCGATCACCATGATGAAGCCGGCCACCGTGCCGACTGCGGCGCCGAACGTGCGGGCCACATAGGTCACGAACCCGCCCGCGCTGGGATAGATGCCCGCGAACTGGGCGGTGCTGAGCGCGGTGGCCAAGAAGCCGACCATTGAGATGAGGTACACCAGCGGCACCGAGGCTCCCGCCAGACCGGCGACCACCGCGGTGGTGAAAAGCAGGTTGAACGCGGGCGCGATCTGCGCCAATCCGGGCAGCAGGACGCCCGCCAAGCCCAGCTTCTTGCGGGGCGCGAGTTGGCCGGCGGGGGCTTTGTCGGCCATCAGCGGGCACCGCTCTGGAGCAGGAAGCCGATGAACGCGGCGTTAAATTCATCCGGGTACTCCCAGCAGCAGCCGTGGCCGCCCTTGGTGGTCCGGAACACCGAACCCGGGATCAAGTCGGAAAGCTCTTTGGAAAGCCGGGTTGGGATGAGGATGTCCTGCTCTCCCGCCAGCACCAGGGTGGGAATTGAGGCCAGGTCTCCCAGGCGGGCGCTCTCGTCGAAGTCCTGAATCACTGCGAGCTGCGCCAAGTAGGCCGGCACGGGCTGGTTCATGTAGCGCATGGCCGATTCGAATTCCGCCAGCTCCTCGCCCCTGTCGCGGAAGAAGTCGAGCGTGAACGCCCACAAGGTCACGTCCCGCATGACCTGCGGCACGCCCATGACGGTCGCCGTGTCCGCCCACATGGCGAACATGCGCGAGCAGAACGGCCCCGGCGCCGCGTAGGTGCACGCCAGGGTGACAGACGAAAGGTCGGCGCCGTACTTGAGCGCGTAGGTCTGGGCGATCATCCCGCCCATCGAGACGCCCATCAGGTGGTAGCGCCCAAGCCCCAGGTGGTCCACGACCGCCTTGATGTCATCGGCCAGCATTTCCGCGCTGTAAGGACCGGCGGGCTTGCTGGTCTGGCCGATCCCCCGGTTGTCGATGGTCACAACCTTGAAGCCGTTGTCGACAAGCGCCGGGACCTGGCCCGCCCAGGTCTCAAGTTCGTCGGCCAGGCCGTTGATGAGCACGACGGTCTGGGCGCCGTCGCCCTCGACCTCGTAGCGTATGTCGATGTCATTCGCGTGCAGGTACGGCATGAACGTCTCCTCCTAGTTGGTTGTCGGACGCGCCTGGCGATAAAGGGCGCGGAGCACCTCCGCTGTCAGCATGAGGTGGGTGGCCATGAGCTGCGCGGCGTCCTCGGCGCGACCGCCGTCCACCGCGTCGGCGATTTCCGAGTGCTGCGTCACCGCTTTGGCGCGAACCTCGGCGTTGTACGGTTCGGCGTCAAAGCCGAGGCTCACCTCGTGGCGCAGCCGCAAGCTGAGTTCGGCCAGCCTCGGATTGTGGGACGCGGCCGTCACGGCGCGGTGGAACGCGAGATCCGCGTCACGCGATGCCTCGCGATTGTTCTCGGCTTCGGCGTAAGCGCGCACACATTCCCAAATCCTCCGGACATCCTCAGGGGTGCGGCGCTCGGCCGCGGTGCGGGCGATCTGCTGCTCAATCAAGGACCGGAAATCGAGGGTGACCTCAAGCCCGGCCCATTCGGGCTCAAGCGCCCGGCGGACCATAGAATCCGAGGTTTGGCCCCACTGCGACACCACGGTGGCGCCGCCGTTCCTGCCCCGGGTGATCCTCAGGTAGCCCAGGGCGGCCAAGCGGGTCTGGGCCTCGCGCACCGTGGTTGGGCTGACCTCCAACATGGCGGCCAGTTCCGCGATCGGGGGGAGCTTTTGCCCAACCACGAAATAGCCGAGGGCTATCGCGGTGACGAATCGATCCGCGATGCGGGCGGCCACGGTCTCCGCCACCAGCGGCGCCAACACGCCATCGGCCTGGTTTGGAGCCTTGCCGTTCATTGGCCGAACCAGCGGCGCAACAGGCGGGCGACCGCCTTGGCGCATTCTCCAATGCTGGCGACCTCGACCGCCTCGTCGGTGCCGTGCATGTTTCTTGTTCTGGGGCCGTAGGCCGCGGCGGGCACGCCGAAATGGTTGACATACAGCCGGGCGTCCGTAGTGGAGCCCAAGGCCACGCTGGCCGGTTCGACTCCGTGGACTTCGCGGTGAGCCGCCGCCAGCGCGCGCACCAGCGGAGTGTCCGGATCCTGCAGGTGCCCCTCCGCGCGGAAGCCGTTCATTCGGAGCACGGGCGGATGGTCCACCAGCCAGGGATCCGACTCCACGGCCGAAAGCACGGCGCGGCGCACATGGTCGAAGGCCTCCTCGCTGGTCCACGCGCGCGGGTGGCCAACGCGCACGCCAAGGCGGGTCAGCGCGGGAACGCTCGAGATCCAATCGCCGCCCGCGACCGTCCCAAGGTTGACGTTGTAAGGATGGGCGATCGCGGCGAAGGCCGGATCCGGGCGGGCAATGTGGGCGGCGTTGAGCTCGTCTTCGAAACGGCGCAGCGCGCCGACTATGGCCGGCAGCGCCAGAATCGGGTTGACCGCGCCCTCGGCCGCCTCCGCGTGCGCCGCGCGCCCGGGAATCTCGATCTCAACCCAGATGATGCCCACTCCGCCAAGCAGGATTGCCAGTTCAGTCGGCTCGAGCAGCAGCGCCGCGTCGGCCAAGTGCCCGGCCCGCGCCGCCGCCAGGGTGCCGTTGCCGGTGTACTCCTCTTCGATGGCCGCAGTCCAAGTCAACCGCCCTTGGCGCAGCCAACCGGGTTCGACCGCGTCCAGCGCCCACAGCGCCAGGAGTCCCGCGGCGAAGCCCCCCTTCATGTCCGCCGCGCCGCGGCCGTGCAACCAGCCGTCAACCACCGTCGGCTCGAACGGCGGGGTGCGCCACAACGCCGCCTCCTCGGCCGGGACCACATCGATATGCCCGTTTACCAGCAGGCTGGGGCCGGTGCCGGACTCGGCTCCGCGTGTGGCGATCAGGTCGTAGCGGCCGGCGTAGGGCAGACGGGGGACCCCGGCCAGCGGGTCGGCGCCAATCCCCTCGGGGATCTGGAGCCGCGCGACGGCGAAGCCCAGGCGCTCAAGCTCCTCTGCCAGCACCTCCTGCGCGCCTTGCTCCCGACCCAGCGTGCTGGGTTCGGCCACCAGGCGGCTCAACACGCCGACGGCGCGCGGCAACTGTTCGTCTATTTCGCGGTCGAGCGAAGTCGGGGGCATGGTCGTTCTTCCATCTAAACAGCCAGTCTTTAGCTGTATTTCGACACAGTAGCGGTGGGATTGGTCGGTGTCCATAGGTCTTTTGAGGTCAGCTATCGGCGGTCTGAACCGGTCCCGACCGCTGCTCGGCGTGCCGGCGCTCCAAACGCGCGCCCTCAATGTCCGCCTGAGGCAACAGCCGGTCCAACCAGCGCGGAATCCGCCAGGCGGCGGCCCCCACCAAGCTCATCAGGGCTGGCATCAAAACGAGGCGCACAATGAAGGCGTCCATCACCACGCCCAAGGCCAGCGCAAAGCCGAAAGCCTTGACCATGGCTGAGTCAGCCAGCGCAAACGACCCGAAAATCGCCACCATGATCAAGCCTGCGGCCACCACCACGGCCCGGCCAGCTCTGAAGCCGTGGGCCACCGCCAATCGGGGCGGATCCCCATGGACGTACGCCTCCCGCATGCCCGCGGCCAGGAATATCTGATAATCCATCGCCAGCCCGAACAGCACCCCGGCCAAGATCACCGGGAGGAAGTTCAAGACCGGCCCCGGCGCATTCAGCCTGATCACGTCCTTCGCCCAGCCCCACTGGAAGACCATCACCACAAGCCCCAGGGTGGCAAACAGGGACAGAATGAACCCGCCCGCCGCGATCAGGGGAACCAACAAAGACCGGAACACCAGAATCAGGATCAGGACGGTCAAGCCGACCACCACACCCAGATAGAGGGGCAAGACCGCCCGCAACCGGTCGGAGATGTCAATGTTGATGGCCGCCTGCCCCGCCACGCCCAAAGCCTGGTCGCCCGGTCCGGCGTCAAGACCCCGCAAGCGTCCCACCAGGTTGGCCGTCGACTCGTCGTTCGGACCGCCCTCCGGCAGTACCTGGAACGCGGCCAGGCGGCCGGACTCGGAGACCGCCACCGGGGCGACCCCGGCCACCCCCGCCTGGGCGCCCACAGCCTGGGCGATCTCGATTTGCGCGGCCAGCCGAGCGGCATCGTCCAACCCTTCTGGCAAATGCGCCGCCACCAACAGCGGGCTGTTAGCGCCGGGGCCGAACCGCTGGGCGGTGACGGTGTGGGCGCGCTCGGCCAACGAGCCTTTCGGCTCCGACGAACCGTCCGGCAGGCCCAGGCGCATGTCCATGGCCGGGATGGCGAGCGCCGCCAGGACGGCGACCGCCGCCACCGCTTGCAGCGCGCTGACCACGGCCCGGGCGGGGCGCGGCGGGGCGGGATTGTGCGGGCGGGCGCCTGAGCGGGCCGCGCGCGGGAGGACCCGGCGGCCGGCCAAACCAAGGATCGCCGGCGTCAGCGTGACCGCCACCAGAACGGCCACGGCCACGGAGGCCGCTCCGACCAGGCCCATCAGGCCCAGGAAGGGCACGCCGGTGACCGTCAGCGCCGCCAAAGCCACCACAACCGTTGCGCCGGCGAACACAACCGCGGTGCCGGACGTGCCGTTGGCCAGGGCAAGCGACTCAAGCGGGGCCAGGCCGGCTAGAACCTGGCGGCGGTGCCGGTTGACTATGAACAGCGAGTAATCCACGCCCACGGCCAATCCGAGCATCACCCCCAAGATCGGCGTGACCGAGGTCATGGTCACAGCCGAGGAGAACGCCAAAGTCCCCAACGTGGCCACGCCGACTCCCGTGACCGCGCCGATCACCGGCGCCGCCATAGGGATCAAGGCTCGGAACATGACCACCAAGACCAGGGCCGCCAGGGCCAGGCCGACCGCCTCGCCCGGGCCCAGCAGATCGGGCACGTCCTGGGACATGTCGACCGAGGCAGCCACCTCTATCCCATCCAGGTCCGCGTCCTCAAAATGGGCGATCGCGGCCCGTTTCGACTCACTCGGCAGGTCAAGCCGAGGCTCGGTGAAGGCAAGCTGGACCAGCGCGGCCCCGCCATCCTCGCTGACCATCCGGATTGGCTCGGCCAACGCGAGGAGCGCGGCGGCGGCCTCCAATTGGGCGGTTTGGGCCGCGAGTTCAGCCCGCCCCTCCTCGATCGCGGCGCGCTGGGCCTCCAACTGCGCGGCGGCAGCCTCCGGGTCGGCAGGCGGCGGGACCTGGCCGGTCTGCACGGCCTGTTCGGCGGCCGCGATTTGGGCTTCGGCCTGGTCAAGCTCCTGGCCGCCGGCTTGGATCGCGGCCTGGCCCGCCGCGATCTCCTCGGCCTGGCTCTGCCGTTGGGCCTCGGCGGCGAACGGGTCGACCGCCTGGGCCAGGTCTGGAAGGGCCGCCGCGCTCGCGACCGCGTTCGCAACCTGATCGCGCTGCGTCTCGGTGAAGGGCTGTCCGTCGGCCGTGCGCAGCACAATGGTGCCGGATGCACCCGCGTATTCGGGCAGTTCGGCGGCGAGTTCGTCGACCACCTCGGATGACGGCAGGCCGGGTATGTCGAAGCTGGCAGCCAGGCTCCCGTGGCCCATCCCAAAGGCTGCGCCCGCGATCGCGAGCAGGACCACCCAGGCGGCGATCACCGCCCAAGCCCGCCGCGCGGTCGCCTTGCCCAGCCGGTAGAGGAACTCCGCCATTGCCAACTCCTTCGCGTCCGCGCCTTCGGCCCGGTGTTCGTGACCCGTCGCATGACCTTGCCGGTCCCAATGGGGGCCGCGCCTGTCGGGGTTCTTGTGGTCCTGTGAGGTTGGCGTCCCGTTGCGGCGCCTCTCCCCACCAGGCGAGACGGTGCGGTTCGTCTCGCATGCGAAGCCTACAATGTTGGCATGATTTCCCGCCAATCGGACGCCAGTCGCCAGGCGGCGCCTGGCCGGCGGGAGAGCGCCCGTTCGGAGGCGTCCCGGCTCGCGATCCTTGACGCGACCGCGCGATTGTTCGCCGCGAACGGCTACGACCGCATGAGCATTGAAGGCATAGCGGCGGAGGCCGGGGTCGGCAAACAGACCATCTATCGCTGGTGGGACTCCAAGTCCGCGCTGGTGGCTGAGTGTCTTCTGGAGGGCGTTCTGGCGCCGGGGGCTTTGGCTCCGCGGGACACGGGTGACGTCGGGGCCGACTTGCGGGTGTGGTTGGGGGAATTGTTCGCGTTTGTGGGCGATAGCGCGCACGCCACCATGACGCGGTCGTTGTTCGCCGCCGCCGCTGAGAACGAGGATGTGGGGAGGCTGCTGAGTTCGGCGCTGGGCGCGGGTTCGGTCCTTCACGTCCGCCTTGAGCGGGCCGCCGCGGCGGGGCAGTTGCGGCCCGGCACGCCGGTCCCGGAACTGGCCAAGGCCTTGGTCGGCTACGTCATTGTCCACGCGCTGGAGCGCGCGGGCACGCCCGCCGACCTGCCGGGCCGGGTGGTCGCGGCTCTTCTTCCCTGACGCGGGGTTCCGCCGCGGTGGGTTCTGCGTCAGGGGGCCCGTGGTGGGGCCTGGAGCGTCTTCGTGATCCGCTGGTGGATCGGGATCGGCTCGGAGGTCGCAGTTGAGGCTGCTGGTGGCCCGGCGCCAAAGGCTTTGACAGGGGCAGGCTAGACCGCCGCCGCGCGGCGGCGGTAGATCAGGGAACGCGCCAACATGAATTCGCCGGCGTAGCCGACCCAGAGCAGCGGGAGTCCCGCCGCGCCGGTGGCCCAGGCCGCCACTGCGGCGGCCCAAGGAAGATAGCAGGCCAAAGACATGGCCATCCCTTTTGCCAGGAATGGGCCCTCGGTCTCAGCGCCCATCAGGATCCCGTCCAGCGCAAAGGCCCAGGCCGCAAGCGGCATGCACAGCGCGACCACCAACAGGGCTGGCGTGGCCGCCGTGACGACGGCCCGGTCTGGCGTGAACGCCCACGGCAGGGTCCACGCCGAGGCCGCGAACAGGGCGCCCAAGCCGGCTCCGGACAGGACCGACAAATTGACCACGGTTTTCTTGACGGCGCGCAGCTCGCCGGCGTCGCCGCTGCCCAGGGACGCCCCGACCAGCGCCTGCGCGGCAATCGCCAGGGCGTCAGTGCTGAGCGCTGAGAACATCCACACATTTGAGACGATCTGATGCGCGGCCAACTGCACGGCCCCGAGCGAAGAGGCCACCCACAAACTGGAGAGCCCCGCCGCCCGCAGGCAACAGGTCCGCAGGAACAGGGGCGCCCCGACGCGGGCCGCCTCCCCGACTCCGTGCGGGTGCGGGGTCAGTTCGGCCCCTGAGCGGCGGGCGAACCGGACAACCAGGCCGCCGGCCCACAGGGCCATCGCGGTCTGGGCCACCACGGTGCCCACCGCCGCGCCGCGGATCCCCATACCGGCGGGGTAACAGAGCAACAACGAGACGGCGGCGTTGATCACGCCGCCGGTCACCGCCACGTAGAGGGTGACACGGGTGTTTTGGAGTCCTCGTAGCACGCCGATCGCCGCCAACACGACCAGCATGGCGGGCATGCCCGGCGCGGACCAGCGCAGGTACTGAGAGGCCGCCGCAAACACGGAAGGGTCCGGGCCGAACCACCGCAGGACCGCCCTGCCGCCCGCATAAAGGGCTGCGCCCACTACCACACCGAGCCCCAACGCCAGCCACAGGGCGTCCACGCCCCGCCGGGCGGCCTCAGGCAAATCGCCGGCACCGCAAGCCCGCGCCACACCGGCCGTGGTGGCGTAGGCGAGGAAAACGCACAGGTAAACGCATGTGTCCAGGACCATGCCCGCCAGCGCCAGGCCAGCCAGCGGCACCGTGCCCAGGTGCCCCACAATGGCGCTGTCCACCATCACAAACAACGGCTCGGCGGCGAGCGCGCCCAACGCGGGGACCGCCAGGGCGAGGACCCGGCGACGGGCAGAGGTCACGGCACTATGGTGTCACGGCACTCGGCGCAGCCATTCGGGGTTGGCGAACTTGGCCTCCACCAACTCGGCCGCGCGGGCGAGTTCCGCCGCCGTCGGCTCGGAGCGCTCCAGCCCGTGGAGCGACTCGAAATGGGCGACGAACGCGTCGACAATGGTTTCGCGGGTCAGGCCCGTTTGCGACCGAAGCGGGTCGACCCGCTTGGCGGCGGACTTGGTGCCTTTGTCGGAGAGTTTCTCGCGGCCGATCCGCAACACCTCCAGCATCTTTGCCGCGTCGATGTCGTAAGCCATCGTGACGTGGTGTAACACCGTCCCGTCTGCGAAGCGCTTCTGGGCCGCCCCGGCGATCTTCCCCGCCGGGCTGGCGATGTCGTTGATCGGCAGATAGGTCGCGTCGATCCCCAAGCCCCGCAACGCCCCGACGCACCAGGCGTCGAGGAACGCGTAGGAATCCACGAAGCTCATCCCGTCCACCAAGGATTCGGGCACCACCAGCGAGTATGTGATGGTGTTGCCCGGCTCGACAAACATGGCCCCGCCCCCGGACACCCGCCGGACCACGGTCACGTCGTGGCGGGCGGCGCCCGCCTCGTCGACCTCGTTGGACCAGGACTGGTAGGACCCGATGATGACCGCGTTGGACGCCCACTCCCAGACCCTGAGCGTGGGGCCGCGCCGCCCGGCGGCTAGTTCTTCCGCGTAAACCTGGTCCAGCGCCATTTGAGTGTACGGGTCGCGCGGCTTTTCCTGGATCAGCGTGAAGGTGTGGTCAGCCCAGGTGGAGGACTTGCCGAGCGCCCGCCTGACGGCGATCGCCACCGCCAGGGGGTCGAATCCGACCAGCGTGTCGGTCGGCTCAAGGGCCCGGTGGACGCGTTCGGCGAGGGTTTGGGCCTGGTCTTCAGCCGCCGCGCCCAGAAGCGCTGCCTCGATTCGGGAGAGTGCGTCATCCGGTTCCAGGAAGAAGTCTCCCGCCAGTCGGGCCTCCGCGAGTCGCCCTTCCCGCACCCCCACATCGACTGCGACCAGTTTGCCGCCAGGAGTTTTGTATTCGCCGTGCACCGGGCCAGGTTAACCTCTGCCTGCCCGCCAACGGAAATCCGGTAACGCCCCCACTGGCCTTGCGTCGCCAGTTTGGCCCGGCCCGCTTTGTCGACATTGCCCGATGCCGACCGCACGGCGCCCGAACAGCCCCAAAGGACAGGCGCAGCGCCGAGAAAGCCGCACCGAGAAACGGGGACGGTCAGATGTCCGGCTTGCGGAAATCAAGTCCTCCCCATTTCGGCACGTCGTAGTCCGCTGGGATGAGCGGCCAGGGGATTTGTCGCTCTGTGGGCGGAACAAACGATGGTCGACGGGAGGACGACAGCGCGGCGCGGGCGGATCAAGCTGGGAAGTATGGCGACTTACCAAACTCGGCGGAAGGCCCGGCTGACGCCGCTCGGGAGGCTTGTTTTCGGGGCGTTGGCTTTGGTGGCGCTGGCGGGCCTATGGGTCGGGGGCAAGGCCGTCCTCGGCTGGATTGCGCCGGAAGCGGGCCTGCGGGGGCAGGACGCACGGGCCGAGGGCGGAGACCGCCACATCCCGCAGACCCCAGGGGCTCAAGAGGGCCAGCACGCAGGCGCAGCCGTGGTGGTCACCTATGATGTCGCGGCCGCAGGACCGGTCGCGGCGGACCTGGCGGATTTCGCGGCCCAGGCGCAAGCCGCCCTGGACGACCCGTCGGGTTGGCGCACTGCGGGCGTCGGCTTTGACCGGGTGGCCGGGGGCGGCGACTTCACCCTCTGGCTGGCCACGCCGGACCAGATGACCGGCTTCGCCGAGGACTGTTCCCCCGAGTATTCCTGCCGCGTCGGCCGGGATGTCGTGATCAACGAGGAGCGCTGGTTGCGCGGCGCGCTGCCGGGGGCCCTGGACGGCCTTGAACTTGACGTTTACAGGGCGATGGTGGTGAATCACGAGGTTGGCCATTGGCTTGGGCACGACCACTCCGGATGCCCCGGCCCCGGCCAATCGGCGCCGCTGATGATGCAGCAGTCCAAAGGCCTGGACGGGTGCGTCGCCAATCAGTATCCGCTGCCGGAGGAGCAAACGGCTCCGGCGCTGGGCCTTGGCTAGAACGCGCGAGCGAGCCGCACGACTGCACGGCGGCTTGGCTTCGCCGCGGCTCAGATCGCGGTCAGCCGAGGATGGCGAAGAAGACCGGCGCGAACGCGCCGACCGCGCGGGGCTTGGCTTCGCCGCGGCTCAGATCGCGGTCAGCCGAGGATGACGAAGAAGACCAGCGAGAACGAGCCGACCGCCAGGGCGATGGCACCAACCACCAGGCCGACGATCCAACCGACCTTGCCCCCGCGCGGATTGGGTTCCCGCGGCGGCTTGGGAGGCTTGGGCGGCGGAGCCGATGTGCCGGGAGGGCTGTAGCCAGGCGGCGGTGCTCCGTAGCCGGGTCCTGGAGGGGGAGCGCCGTAGGTTGGCGGCGGCGCGGTCGTTCCCTGTGGCGCCGAGGCTGGCGGCGGTCCCGGCTGCGGGCCGGGTGTTGGCGGCGCGAATCCCGGCTGCGTGTCCGCCGGGGGTGGAGTGGGCGGGTTGCCAGGTCCGGGCCCGTAGTTAGGGGGCGGAGGAGGAGGCTGCGAGGGCGGGGCGAATCCGCTGGGAGCAGGCGTCCCCGGGGGGATGCTGGGCGGCGGTGGCGGCGGCGCGCTGGCTTGCGGCCCTAGGCGAACGGTTTCGGTTGCCGGCGGGCGGAGCGGCAGCGGCGCCTGGCGACCCGGCGGTGTGCCGTAATCCGGCTCGGGCGCGGGGGGCGGCCCCGGTGGAGGCGGAGCCGGCGCGAAGCCCGGCCCGTTCGGCGGGGCCGGGGCCGGCGCGAAGCCCGGGTCGTTTGGCGGCGTGGGGGCCGGGGGTTCGGGTTGAGACGGGCTGGCCTCCAGGCTGGCTCCGCAGTTGGAACAAAAAGCGCCCTCTTCATTGGGGCTGTCGCATTTAGGGCAGCGCTGCATGGACCAATTCTTCCCTATAGCGCAGCGGATTCCCACCCCGGCGGCCAACACGGTGCTCGCGGGAGCGTTGGGGCGGCACCGGGAGCCGGCCTCGGGACCTCGGGCAGGTCTGTCCCCATCCTTCGAAGAAAGGACCGTCCCCGGTTTGAAGGAGGGGGACAGACGTGGCGTGGCGGTGCTGGTGGGGGCCGGACGGCATCGGGCAGGTGTGTCCCCATCTTTCGAAGAAAGGACCGTCCCCGGTTGTGGCGGGTTAGGGGGTGGTTGGGGTCAGGGAGTCGATTAGCTCGGCCGCCTGGTGGGCTATCTCGTATTCCTCGTCGGTCGGCATGACCCAGACTTGCGTCGCCGCGCCCTCGGGGGAGATGCGGGTGGCGCTGCGGGCGGACTGGTTCAGGGCCGGGTCCAGCAAGACGCCGAAGGCTTCCAGGCCCTCCAGCGCCATGGCCCGCGTGATCGGGTCGTTCTCGCCAATTCCGGCGGTGAACGCGATCGCGTCCACCCGGCCCAGTTGGGCGCAATAGGCGCCAATGTAATGGCGCAGCCGGTGGGTGAAGACCTCCAGGGCGAGCTTCGCGGCCGGGTCGCCCTCGCCGATCGCCTTGTGGATGTCCCGCACGTCGAGCGAGCCGCACAGCCCCAACAGGCCGGACTTCTTGTTCAGCATGGTGTCGACCTGGTCCACGGTGTAGCCGCCCTCCCGGACCAGGTGGAAGACGATCGCCGGGTCGATGTCGCCGCAGCGCGAGCCCATGACCAGGCCTTCCAGCGGCGTCAGGCCCATGGAGGTCTCAACGCTGTGGCCGCCCCGGACGGCCGCCATGGAGCACCCGGAGCCGATGTGGATGGTGATGATGTTGACATCCTCGGGCGCGCGGCTCATGGCGCGGGCCGTCTCCCTGGAGACGTATTGATGCGAGGTGCCGTGGAAGCCGTAACGCCGGATCCGCAAAGACTTCGCCACCTCCGGGGGAATGGCGTAGGTGTAGGCGGCGGGGGGCAGGGTGGCGTGGAAGGCCGTGTCGAAGATCGCCACCTGCGGGAGCTCTGGGAAGGCGTCCATGGCGGCCCGGATGCCCTGCAGGTTGGCGGGATTGTGAAGCGGCGCCAGGGGCGACAGCTCCTCGATGGTCTGGATGACCTCGGGGGTGATGATGGTCGCGGCCGTGTAGATGTCGGCGCCTTGCACCACCCGGTGGCCCACTCCGACCAGGCCCACGGTGGCGAGGTCTGGCCCATACTTGGCGAACAGCTTGAGCACTGCCCGAAGCCCGGTGGTGTGGTCCGGCACGGGCACCTCGACGGTGTGCTTCTCGCCGTGCGCCTTGTGGGTCAGCGGTGAGACCGCCTCGCCGATCCTCTCCACAATGCCGCTGGCCAGGGCCTCGCGGGTGTCGACGTCCACCAGTTGGTACTTAATTGACGAGGAGCCGGCGTTGATGACTAGAACTGTTTCGCTCACGGGTGATTCCTTTTCGTTGCGAGTTGAGCTGGGCTAAGGCAGGGAGCCGCCACTGGGGATGGCCGCGAAATGGCCGTCACTGGGCCTGGCACGCGGTGATGATGACCGTGTTGACGATGTCTTCCACCAGCGCGCCGCGGGACAGGTCGTTGACCGGCTTGCGCAGGCCTTGCAGCACGGGTCCAATGGCGACCGCGCCAGCCGAGCGCTGCACCGCCTTGTAGACGGCGTTGCCAGTGTTGAGGTCCGGGAAGATCAGCACGGTGGCGCGGCCCGCCACGGGCGAGCCGGGCATCTTCGAGGCGCCGACAGAGGGAACCACCGCCGCGTCGTACTGGATCGGGCCGTCCAGGGCCAGTTCCGGGGCGGCCGCCTGGGCCAGCTCGGTGGCCTGACGCACCGCGTCCACGTCCGGCCCGGCGCCGGACGTGCCGGTCGAATAGGAGATCATGGCCACGCGCGGGTCCACCCCGAAGGCCTTCGCCGTGGTGGCCGAATCGACCGCGATTCCGGCCAGTTGGCTGGGCGTGGGGTTCGGGTTGACAGCGCAGTCGCCGAACACCAGCACCCGGTCCGCCATGGCCATCAGGAAGACGGAGGAGACAACCTCCGTGCCCGGTTTGGTCTTGATGATCTCGAAGGACGGCCGGATCGTGTCGGCCGTGGTGTGCTTGGCGCCGGACACCATGCCGTCCGCCATCCCGGTGTGGACCATCATGGTGGCGAAGTAGGTGCCCGAGTTCCGGATCACCTCCAGCGCGCGGTCCTTGGTCATGCCTTTGTGGGCGCGCAGTTCGGCGTAGATGTCGGCGAAGTGGTCCACCAGGTCGCCGCCGGTCGGGTCCACGATGTTGGCGGCCCTGAGGTCCAGGTCCAAGGCGGCGGCCCGCGCCAGAATGGCGTCCCGGTCGCCCAAGATGGTGACGCGGGCGGCGTCCATCTCGAGGACGCGGGCGGCGGCCTGGAGGATCCGGTCGTCATCCCCCTCCGGCAGCACAATGTTCTTGAGGTCTTGGCGGGCGCGCTTGACCAGCGACTGCTGGAAGGCCAGCGGCGTCACGGCGACGGGGACGAACGCCTCGATCGCCTCGGCGAAACGGCGGCCGTCCACGCCCTCTTCGAAGGCCTCCAGAGCGGCTTCGACTTTGTCCTGGGAGGAGAGGTCCAGTTGGCCCCGCACCAGGGTGGCCGCCGCGGCGGCCGCGAACGTCTCCTTGGCGGTCGTGATGATCGGCAGGTCGCCGGCCAGCGAGCGCGCCAGGTCCATGACCGGCTTCTCCGGCACGTAGCCGCCGCCCATGATCAGGCCGGCCAGGGCCGGGAAGTCCTCGTCGCCCTGGGTTGAGGCCAGCCCCAGCAGCACGCCCACCCGGTCGCCGGGGAAGATCACCACGGACCGGGGCGTCAGGTGGGCCAGCACGTGCTCCACCTCTTGGGCGGCGATCGTCATGTCCAGCACTTCGAGGCCCAACGCCGCCGGGTCCCCGCTCGCCAACGTGCCGCCCACCGCGTCCACCACCGCGCCCAGAGTTGGGGCCAGCGCGATCCGCGAGTCGGGGATCGCCCCCGTCGGCACGTCCAGTTCGCCCAGGGCCGCGCGCACGGCCGCGAGTTGGTCCGCCGGGCACCGGTTGGCGATCACGCCGACTACCTTGGCGTGCTCGTTTTCGACTGTGGCGGTCGCCAATTTGGCCGATGCCGTGATCTGGCCCGGCGTCCAACGCGTCGCCGGGAGGACCAGCAATATGGGCGCCCCGAGGTTGGCCGCGATTTGGGCGTTGAGGGAAAGCTCCTCGCCGCCCGGCACGTCGGTGTGGTCTGATCCGACCACCACCACAAAGTCGCAGCTGGCTTTGAAGGCCTCGAAGCGTTCCAGCACCAACTCCATGGCCGCCTCCGGCGCCTCGTGGAAATGCTGGTAGGTGGTGCCCACGCGAACCGCCCTGTCGGCCTCGATGGTGTCGCGTGTTTTGAGCAGGTCCAGCACGTGGTCGCTGCCGTCGGCGTTCCGGAGCACGGGCCTGAAAACGCCCACCCGTTCATAGGAGCGCTTCAGCTCCTCGATCAATCCGACAGCCACAATAGACTTGACCGCGTCGCGGTCGGTCGAAGCCAAGAAAACTGAACGTGCCACGCCTGAACGCCTTTCCTCAATGAACGGGGTTTTTACTCGATGTTGGAACCGCCAACTCCTACAGTGTACCTAGGACTTCCGGCCCTTCCGGCCAGCTTGATCAAGGAGCATTCCATTCCGTGACCAATTCCTTACCCAATCCCAAGCCCGTCTTGGTGGTCGACTTCGGCGCGCAGTACGCCCAATTGATCGCCCGTCGAGTTCGGGAAGCGCACATCTACTCGGAGATCGTACCGCACAGTTGGTCGGCCGAGCGGATTCTGGCCCGCGACCCGGCGGCGATCATCCTGTCCGGCGGCCCGGCCTCGGTCTTCGAACCCGGCGCGCCCCGGTTGGACCCCGCCCTGCTTGAGGCGGGCGTGCCGGTGCTCGGCATCTGCTACGGCTTCCAGGCCATGGCCCACGTGCTGGGCGGCGACGTCGACCGGGCCTCCAAGGGCGAATACGGGTCTACGCGGGCTGCGGTGCCGGCGTCCGCGAGCCCCGCCGGCGCTGATCCGGCCGGGTCTGGAGCGTCTGATTCCCCCGCGACGTCTGGTTCCGGAGGCCATCTCATCCCTGCGGCCCCAGGTTCTGGGGGCGGTCCCGCTGGGGGATTGCTGGCCGGCAGCCCGGCCACGCAGACCGTCTGGATGAGCCACGGCGTGGCGGTGACCCGGCCGCCGGCCGGATTCGAAGTCCTGGCCAGCACCGACGGGGCGCCGGTGGCGGCGTTCCAAGACCGCTCGCGCGGGCTCTACGGGCTGCAATGGCACCCGGAGGTCCGACACACCCCGCTGGGCCAGGCGGCGCTGGAGAACTTCCTCTACCGGGAGGCGGGGCTGAAGCCGAACTGGACCCCCGGATCGATAGTCGCCGAACAGGTCGCGGCGATCCGGCGGCAAGTCGGCTCCGACCAGGTGATCTGCGGCCTGTCCGGCGGGGTGGACTCCTCCGTGGCGGCGGCGCTGGTGCAGCGGGCCGTGGGCGACCAGTTGACTTGCGTGTTCGTTGACCACGGGCTCCTCCGCCAAGGGGAACGCGAGCAGGTTGAACGGGACTTCGTGGCCGTCACCGGCGCGAAGTTGGTGGTGCAAGACGCCTCGGCGGTGTTCCTGCGCGCTTTGGCCGGGGTGAGCGACCCGGAGGCCAAACGCAAGATAATCGGGCGGGAGTTCATCCGCGCCTTCGAGGCGGCGGCCTCAGACGTGGTGGCCCAGGCGGCGGCCGGCACGGGAGAAGGGGCCGCTGGGACCGGCCAGGTTCGGTTCCTGGTGCAGGGGACGCTTTATCCGGACGTGGTCGAATCCGGCGGCGGCGACGGCGCCGCCACGATCAAATCCCACCACAACGTTGGGGGGCTGCCCGAGGACCTTCAATTCGAACTGGTCGAGCCGTTGCGGGCCCTGTTCAAGGACGAGGTGCGGGCGGTCGGCTCCGAACTCGGCCTGCCGGACTCGATGGTCTGGCGGCAGCCGTTCCCCGGCCCCGGACTGGGCATACGAATTGTGGGCGAGGTGACCGAAAGCCGGCTGGAGACGGTTAGGCGGGCGGACGGCATCGTGCGCGAAGAGCTGACGCGGGCGGGGCTGGACCGTGAGATCTGGCAATGCCCGGTGGTGCTCCTGGCGGACGTGCGGTCGGTCGGCGTGCAGGGCGACGGGCGGACCTACGGGCATCCGGTGGTGCTGCGGCCGGTCAGCTCCGAGGACGCGATGACGGCGGACTTCTCGCGGCTCGACTACGACCTGCTGTCGAAGATCGCGGGGCGGATCACCGGCGAGGTGCCGGAGGTCAACCGGGTTGTCCTCGACATCACCTCGAAGCCGCCCGGCACCATCGAATGGGAGTGACGCGGCCCGGCCAACGCTGGGCCTGAACGGAAAACGCGGGAATCGGAGGTTGCCATGAGAGACGTGTGGAACAGCGGCGGCGTGGCCTACGGGGCCTGGACCACGATCGCGGACCCGGTGGCCGTGACCCTGGTCGCACGGGGCGGATTCGACTACACGTGCGTTGACCTCCAGCACGGGATGGCCACCTTCGGCGAGCTGCCGACCATCTTGCGCTACCTCATGGGAACTGGCACGACTCGGCTGGTGCGCGTGCCGTCCAGCGCCGCCGCGCCGATCACACGGGCACTGGACCTGGGTGCGCAAGGGGTTGTGGTGCCCATGGTGGAGGATGCCGAGGAGGCGGCGCGGGCCGTGGCCGCCGCGCGGTACCCGGCTCTGCCCGGCGCGCCGGAGACGCACGGTCGGCGCAGCTGGGGGCCGATCTTCTGGGACCTGGGCGAGGCGCCCGGGCCGGCCGAGGCCAACGAAGAGGTGATTGTGGTCGTGATGATCGAGACGCCGGGGGCGTTTGCGCAGATTGAGCGCATCGCGGCCGTGCCCGGCGTGGACGTCTTGTACGTGGGGCCGTACGACTTCGCCCTCTCCAGCGGCTACGGGCAGGCCACCTACCGGGACAACGCGGAGGTCGAACAGCGCATGCGGCGGGTCGTGGACGTGGCCCTTGAGCACGGGAAAATCCCCGCCGTGCACTGCACGGACCTGCAGATGGTGCGCGACTGGCGCGAGCGCGGGGCGCGCATGCTCACCGCCTGCCTCGACACCACCGTGATCGCCGAAGCCTTCGCGGCGCGGCTGGCCGGCGCCACAGACACGGGGCGGGGCTGATCGTTTACGCCACGTCGACCGGGTCGACTGCGACAACTCGGCTGCCCGACAGAATCGCTGCCTGGGAAATGGTCTCCAAGGCGTCGACCAAGAGTTGGCGTCCCAAGCCGCGCCCCTGGAGCGAACGGTCCAGGGCCAATCGCGCGAGCAGATAGCCGGGCACGACCGAACGGCCACGGCTGGCCTGTCGGGGGAGTTCAGGCCGGGTCAACCGTGTGGGCGCAACCGAGTAGTGCGCCAGGTCGCGGTCGGCCAATGGTCCCTTGACAGTAGAATGGAATCAGCCTCCAAGCGCATAACGACCAGTCGCGGGGAACTGACCGAGGGCGGCGCCATTTCCGGCCTTGTGGGGGCTGGGTAGTCACCCGCGGGCGAGGAGCCCTCGAACATGTCAAACAGTCAACTCGATGCGGGCCGCGGCGTGCGCGGCATTGGCCGCATTCTGATGATTCTGGGAATCCTGGTGTTCGCGGCCGGGGTGGCCACCTACATTGCAGTCGGCGCCCAGCTCAAAGCCGAGAAGATTCCAATCAACGGCGACACGCCGTTCATGAACTCCGTCTTCGGGTCCGGCGAAGGCGAAACGCCGAAGGAAGTCGGGGGGCCGCTAGGCGCGATCGCCCAGGCCGAAGGCATCAAGATGCACACCGAAAACATGCCGGGCAACTACGGCTTTGAAGACCTCAACGGCCGGACTGCGGGCGAGATAGCGCATATTCGCTCTGCCAAGGAATACGCGGGCGCGGGCGGCGAAGAGGCGGATGCCAAGATGACGGCCCTTTGGAACATGATGAACACCTCTTCCTTCCTGCGGTCGTCGCTGATGCTCAGCGCCATGGCTTTCGGCGTGGCGTTGCTCGTAGCAGGGGTCGGCGTGGTGGTCCTCTTGGTCGGCTGGGGCCTGCTCAAAGCCGGGCGTGGGCTGGGCGACCAGCGCCCGAACATAGGCCAGGTCACGGAGGTGGTCACCTCCCCGGCCGCGCCCGTTCTGATGGAGCCGGCCGAGCCGCCGGTCGCGCGGGCCTGAAATCCATTTCCCTCGGGGCGGTTGTCGTCGCGTTGGCCGCCAGTTGGCCGGTCGCGCGGGCTTGAAGGTCATTTCCCTCCGGTTCACGCCCGCGCGCCCGTGCCTCGCGCCACTTTCGGTTAGGCCTTGGGGCGGCGAAAGGCCGCTATCAGCGCGGAGACGATCAGGGTTACGCCGCCCAGCGCCAAGATCAGGATCAGAGCCAACTGTTCGTCAACCACAAAGCCGCATGAGGCGGCGATGATCCAGACGCCTAGCAGCGCTATCACGATTCCCGTGATGATCATGCCGACACGGGGGCCGGTCTTGACCGGCGGGGCGGGTCGCGGCAGCGTGGGCGCCGCAGGCGCCGTCCCGTAGGGTCCGGGGTAATAGGGGGCCGGACCCGTGGGGTAGCCGGGCGTCCCGTATGGATGGCGTCCGTAATGCGTCGCGCCGACGGGCACGCGTGGCGGCGGGGCCGACGGACGGTGCGGCTGGGCCGGAGGTGGTGTGTTGCTCATGGGTGGCTCCTAACGTATTCCCCAGATCCGGGAGTCTTCTTGGTAGATCTCCAGATTGCCGATGGTCCCCCGGTAGTTGATTGTCAAAGTCGGACCGTCGCCGGCGGACAGCGTCTCGGCGCGCAGCGACACGTTCAGACCTCCAAGCTCGTCTTCTCCGCGATCGATTTCCCAAACCGAGCCGGTGCTGCTCCCGTGCCAGCCCCGCCCGCGCACGCCCGCGGCGGACCAGTCGACCAACCATTCGTCACGGTCGAATCCGGACAGCTCGATCGCGCCGGTTGAGACGGTGGCGTTGATGACCACGGCACCGCTGGAAGGCACCGTCAAAATGGCCTGCCCAACCCCCACCGACACGTCCACCGTCAGGTCCTCGCCCCGAAGGGCCGGGTCTGTCAGGTTGACAGACAGCTCGCCAGCCCCGATTGAATAGCCGGCCGCCGCGTCCGCTCGGGTGGAGGGGCTGTAGTCGTACGAGCCGACGGTCACCGAACCGTTGACCATGCGCAGCGCCTGCGCCCCGCCCGCGAGCGGAGCCGCGAACAGCGCCAGGACGATCGCCGCGGCTATGAATCCGCCCGCTCGCCGCCCAGCCATGCCCAAGATCACAAGCCCCACGCCCATCACCACTAGCGCCCCGCCCAGGCAGAGGCCCATCACGACGAAGCCGCTCAGCAGGTCCGTGTAGCGGCTGATCGCCACCACGCCCGCAATCGCCAGCAACATCAGGCCCAGCAACGCGAGCGTCAAGGCCCCGCCTTTGGCTCGCCGGGCCGGCGGCGTGCCAGCTCCCGGCGGCCACCCGCCGTTGCCTCCGCCCTTGCCCGGCGCCGTCCAGCCGCCGCCCGCTCCCTGCCCGCCTTGGGCAGGCGCGGTGCTTGCCGGCGCCGTCCCGGCCTGGCCGGTCGATTCGGCGCCCGGCTGTTCGCCTTGTCCGGGCAACTGAGCGGTCAGGGGCTCAGTTGGCGCCTCGGCGGCGGTTGCGGGCGCCTCGGTGCGAGTGAAGTCGCGATCCTGATCCGCTGGTGGATCGGGAAGAGCTTGGAGGTCGCTTTGCGGGTCGCCGGCGGCGGTTGTGCCCGCCTCTTTGCGAGTGAAATCGCGATCCTGATCCGCTGGTGGATCGGGAAGAGCTTGAAGGTCGCTTTGCGGGTCGCCCCCTGGACCACCGGCCTCGGTGGCAGGCTCTCCCGGCGATGGTTGGGCTGGCGTTTCTTCTTTCGGCTGGGCTGATAGTGGTTCGGGCATTGGTTCCCCCGATCCTCCTGGTAGTTGTTGCGTTGATGCGGGGATGAGGTCGTTTGGCATGGGCTCGGCCATCACGGCGGTCGCGGCGCCGGCCGCCGCAGGGACCGAACTGTTTGGCGGAGCAAATGGCGGGGCTGGCGCTGGCGGCCGCGCTGGAGGCGCTGAGGCCCCGGCGGGTGCTGGGAAGGGCTGAACGGCATCGGGCGCTGGGTAGGTGGGCGGAACCGGTCCGCCGGGGTTGGGCTGACCCGGCGGCGGGGCCGCGAACTGCGGTTGCTGCGCGGGGGTGGGCGGGCGGTTGAAGGCGTACGCGCAGACGATCACCACCGCCGCAGCCAACGTTGCCAACCAGAACATGCCCCAAGGGAAGGTTGTGGGCATCCATACGAACACCATGACCGCGCCGCAGGCGGTCAGGGCGGCGCTGCCCCAGAAGCCGGGGCTGAAGCGGCCCTCGACGGCGTCTTCAAGGTGACTCCGCCCGGTCGCGGCGTCTGGGACGGCGAGCCAGGCGGCGCCGTAAAGCAACAGGCCCAGGCCGGAGAAAATGGCGGCCACAATGAACAACCCCCGCACCAGCACCGGGTCCCAGCCCAGGCGGCGGGCCAAGCCTGAGGCCACTCCGCCAATCCAGCGGTCGGGGCCGCGAAAGACTTGTTGGCGGCGAATCCAATCGAAGAAGCTCGATCCGGCCGGACGGGCGGGAGGTGGAAATGCGGTCATGGATACCAGTCTGAACGCCGCGGGCTCGGCGTTCTATTGGGGTTCGCCCTGATTCGACCCTGATTTGCCCCTGGTTCCTCCCTGATTTGACCGCGATTCGCCCCTGATTAAGCGGGACAGACCTGCCCCGGCCAGGCGCGGCGTGGTTCCATGGTCATGTGTCCAAAGGTCCACGTGCCGGCGCCAGGCCGGAGTTGCGCCGCCCCCGCCGGGGGAGGCGGATCGCGGGCGTGGCGGCCGGACTGGCCGCGCACCTTGAGGTCAGCGCCACTGTCATGCGCTGGGCTTTTGTGATTGCCGGCCTGACGGGGCCCGGCTTGGTCCTTTACGCGTGGCTGTGGCTGACAGTGCCCTCGGCGGATCCGGCGGCGCCCCCGCCCGCCCTGGCCCGGCTTGCCCCGGCGCTGAAGGACCGGGAGCGGCGCTCGCCGTTCTTGTTGGCCGCCGGCGGGGTGTTGCTGTTGGGCCTGGCGGGCCTGGTGGCCGCCACGGCGGCGGGAGCCCATGTGCCCTGGCAGTGGCTGGCGCCGGTGTTAGCCCTGGTGGGCGGCTTGGTCTTGGCATGGAGCCAGCTGGATCGGGTGGATGCGGAGGCCAGACGCGGGCCGGTGTCTTGGATGCGCCTGATTGGGGCGCTGGCACTGGTGGTGCTCGGCTCGGCGCTGCTGATCAGCCAAGGCCGGGGGCCGTCCTCGCTGATCATGGCGCTGGTCGCGGGGCTGGCGGTGCTGGCGGGCGTGGCGCTGGTGCTGGCCCCATGGTGGCTGCGGCTGATCAACGCCCTGTGGGACGAGCGTTCCGCCACCGCGCGGGAGGCCGAACGCGCCGACATTGCCGCCCACTTGCATGATTCGGTCCTGCAAACCCTCGCCTTGATCCGCACTCAAGCCGACGACGAGTCGGCCGTGCGCCGCCTGGCCCGCGCGCAGGAACGCGAACTGCGGGAATGGCTTTACCAGGACCGCGCGCCGTCCGGGCTGTCGCTGGCGGCAGCCCTCAAGGACACAGCCGCAGAAGTCGAAGATTTGACCGGTTCGGAAATCGGCGTGGTGGTTGTGGGCGACCACCCGCCCACGGATCCGGCCGTGGCGCTGATTGGCGCGACCCGCGAAGGCCTCCTCAATGCGGTCCGCCACGGCGGCCCGCCGGTCTCGCTCTATGCCGAGATCGGCACCGACCGCGCCGAGGTCTTCATCAAGGACCGCGGGCCCGGTTTTGAGCTGAGCCAGGTCCCGGCGGACCGTCTGGGGGTGCGCGAATCGATCATCGGGCGGGTGCGCCGGCACGGGGGCGCCGCAGAGGTGGTCTCAAACCCCGGCCAAGGCACTGAGATACGTTTGAAGATGACATTGGCGGGCAAGGAAGGCGCATGAACGCGAAGTTGCGGGTGGTGTTGGTTGACGACCACGCCCTGTTCCGCTCCGGCACCAAAGCCGAGTTGGGCGGCGCCCTGGACATTGTGGGGGAGGCCGACTGCGTCGAGGGGGCGATTGACGTGATTGGGCGCGTGCAGCCGGACGTGGTGCTGCTGGACGTGCACCTGCCGGGCGGCCACGGAGGCGGCGGCGCCGAGGTGGCCAGCGCCTTCGCCGGTTCCCCGGTCCGGTTTTTGGCTTTGTCGGTGTCCGATGCCGCCGGCGACGTGGTGGCCGTCATCCGGGCCGGGGCACGGGGTTACGTCACCAAGACCATCACGGCGGGCGAGTTGGTGGAGGCCGTTCGCCGCGTGGCGGATGGTGACGCGGTCTTCTCGCCCCGGCTGGCGGGCTTTGTGCTGGACGCTTTTGGGGCGGTGGCCGGGAACGTGGCCGCGGCGGACGACGAACTCGACTCGTTGACCGCCCGCGAGCAGGAGGTCATGCGGCTGATCGCGCGCGGTTACACCTACCGCGAGGTGGCGGGGGAGTTGTTCATCTCAATCAAGACGGTCGAAACGCATGTGAGCGCCGTTCTGCGGAAACTGCAGTTGTCCAACCGGGCGGAGCTGACCCGTTGGGCGGCGCGGCGGAACCTCCTTTGAGCTCTGCGCCCGGAGGCGGCCTGCCATCAATGCCGCGCAACGTTTGGATCTTGGCGGGGATTGGCCTGGCCGTGGCGATCGGGTTCGGCGTGGTCAACCCTGTGCTCCCGGTCTTTGCGGCCTCCTTTGGCGTCAACGAGTTGGCCGCCGCAGCGGTTGTGAGCGCTTTCGCGCTGATGCGCCTGGTGTTCGCCCCGGCTGTTGGCCCGTTGACCGACCGTTGGGGGCACCGGTTCGTTCTGCTGGCGGGCGTGCTGATCGTGGCGGTGTCTTCGCTGGCGGTCGGCTACGCGCGATCCTATGCGCAGATGATTGTTTTCCGGGGCCTGGGCGGGTTGGGTTCCGCGATGTTCTCCGTTTCGGCCATGACGATCCTGTTGTCCTCGGTGGACGCGGACCGGCGCGGGCGCGCCTCGGCGGTGTACCAGGGATCATTCCTGGTCGGGGCGGTGGCGGGCCCCGCGTTGGGCGGCCTGTTCGGCGCCATCTCGCTCCGCGCCCCGTTCTTCTTCTATTCGATCACCCTGGGCGCGGCGGCGGCGGTGTCGCTGGGCTTGGCGCCCATCACCGGCGACCGGCCGCTTGCGGCCCGGCCCGACCGGACGACGCCCGGGGCCGCCGCCGGCGCGGCGGGTTCGGCTGCGGGCGTGTCGGTCCCGGACGAGCAGGCCGGGAATGGTGGTCTGGATTCCCCCGGTGGGCCGGTCTCGGCCGGGGATGGCGGGGCTGACGGCGTCGGGCGGGGGCCGAGCCTGTCGGAAGGGGAAGACGGGGGTGACCGGACGGCATCGGGCGGGGTGGCGAGGCCGCTGCGCGAGGTGGTGCGGGACCGGCGGTACCAGGCGGCGTTGCTGGCGCACTTGGCGCAGGGGTGGAACACCAACGGCACGCGGGGCGCGCTGATCCCGTTGTTCGTGGCGGCGTACCTGGCGGCCGACGAGTCCCAAGCGGTGCTGTGGGCGGGGATCGCAATGTCGGTCGGGGCGATTGTCCAGGTGGGGGCGATCTGGCCGTCGGGGGTGGTGGTGGACCGGATCGGGCGGCGGGGACCCATGGTGATTGGCGCGTTGGTCGCCGCGGGCGCGATGGCGGCGCTGCCCATCTCGCGCTCGCTGGCGGTGTTGGCGGCTGTCCTGTCTGTCTACGCGATCGGGGCGGCGCTGATCGGCACGGCGCCCGCGGCGGCGGTGGGGGACGCGGCCGGGCCGGGCGGCACCCGCGCGATCGCCCTGTACTCCATGGCGGGGGACACCGGCTCGGTGGTGGGCCCGCTGGTGGCGGGCTACTTGGCGGCGCACTTCTCCTATGTCACGGCGTGCGCGGCGGGGGCGCTGCTCTGGCTGGCGTCGGCGCTGGTTTCCGCCGCGATGCGGCGGCCAGGAGCTGACCGGCGCTTGCCGTAGCGCGCTGAGTTGGCAGCAGGCTGACCGTTGCTTGCCTTAGCCTCGATCCGCCGATTTGGGGTCGTGTGGCGTGTCGGATCGGCGCCTGGGGTTGGCGGGGGGCGCGTGGCGCGGCGCGGGCGGCTGGTGGCGCGATCGTGCCGCTGGCCTGCGC
>JAITFE010000076.1 GCA_031281585.1 Bifidobacteriaceae bacterium
CTCCGCGGCCGACCCCAGCGACACGATCCGGTCGCGCCAGCGGGCGTGGTCAGACGCCGCTCGTTATGCTGTCGAAGACCGCCATCATCGCATCCAGTTCAGCCTTGTGATCCTCGATGCCCGTCCAGGTACGGTAGTCGGGGCGTCTCGAGCGCAGCCCCGGCGCTTTCCACCGCTTCCAGTTCCGCACGGGCCGTCCTCAGCCGCTCAAGGGGCCGGTTTCCCGGCGCCTTCCCCGGCCCCCGCCTCAGCGGCGGCCGCCAAGCGGGTTAGGGCGCCCAGCGCCACCGAGCGGTCTTGGGTCAGCCACATTGGCGGCATGGAACGGATCAGGAACTGGCCGTAACGCTTGGTGGCGATCCTGGGGTCCAGCACCGCGACCACTCCCCGGTCCTCGACCGAGCGGATCAGGCGGCCCGCGCCCTGGGCCAGCATCAGGGCCGCGTGAGCGGCGGAGACGGTCATGAAGCCGCTGCGGCCCTCCTTGTCAGCGGCCTCGGCGCGGGCCGACATCACCGGGTCGTCCGGGCGCGGGAAAGCCAAACGGTCGATCACCACCAGGCGGCAGGTGGCGCCCGGCGCGTCGATCCCCTGCCACAGCGAAATGGTGCCGAACAGGCACGCGTGCGGGTCGGCCACGAACTCGTCGATCAGGGCGCCAAGCGACTTGGAGCCCTGCACGCCGATCTCGAAATCCACCTCCGGGGCCAACGCCTCGGCCGCCGCCTCGGCGGCCCGCTGCGAGGTGAACAACCCCAGCGCGCCGCCCTTGGAGGCCTCCAGCAACTCCCGCAGCCGCCGGTGCTGCGCCTCCCGGTGCGAATCGTCCCGGCCCGGCTCCGGCAAGTCTCCGGCCAGGTACAGAATCGCCTGGCGGCGGTAATCGAAAGGCGACCCCACGTCCAAGCCGTCCCACTCCCCGGGGGCGAGCCCGGCGGCATCGGCGGCCGGTTCCAAGCTTCCGCCCAACGCCAAGGTGGCACTCGTCAAAACGGCGGTCGCGCGGTCCAAAACGGTGGCGCGCAGGTCCGCGGCGACCTGGAGCGGCGCGGCCTTGAGCGCGACCGGGCCGTTGGCCGGACGCTCAACCCAGTGGACGTCGCCGCCGCCCGCCTCCAAACGGTGGGCGGTCTCCTCCAGTTCTTGCAAGGCGGCCGAGGTCAGCTGCTTGGCGGTGGCCGGGGCGTCCGCCAGGTTGGCGACCTCGGTGAGCGCCGTCCGCGCCGCCGCCCTGACCCCCGCCACCGCGCCCGCCAAGGTGGGGCCCAACCCCTCCCGCAAGCGCCCTTCGCGGGCGGCGTCCAACGCGGCTTCGAACTCATCCGCGGCCTTCCTCAGCGCCGCCGCCTCCACGCCCAGCCCGTCCAGCCGCCGCGCCGCGCCCGCCACCTGGACGGCGGTCAACTCCGCCGTGCGGGCGGAGGTCAACGAGCGGGTCAGATTGTGCGCCTCGTCGATCACCAAGACGTCGAATTCCGGCAGGACGGGGGTGACGGAGGCGTCGATCGCCAGCATCGCGTGGTTGGTGACCACCAAATCCGCCTGGCCGGCGGCGGCGCGGGCCGCCTCCGCGAAGCACGCCTCGTACACCGGGCATTTCTGCCCAATGCACTGGGCGCCGCTGACCGACACCTGCCGCCAGGCGCGCGGCGAGGCCCCGCCCGGGAAACCGTCCCGGTCCCCCGTGTCGGTTTGGCGGGCCCACCGTTGCAGCCGGGCGACCTCCTCGGCCAGCGCCGATCCGGTCAACGCGCCGCGCCAGCCCGCCTCCGGCACGCCGGTCGCCTCAAAAAGGTCCTCCTCCGCGTCCGCGTAGCCGCCTTCCAGTTTGTGCTTGCAAACGTAGTTTTGCCGGCCTTTCAGGAGCGCCGCGACCGGCTCGCGGCCCAATTCGCCCGCGAGCGCCGCCGTCGCCAGCGGCAGGTCCCGCTCAACGATTTGGCGTTGCAACGCGAGGGTGGCCGTCGCCACGACCGCGCATTTCTCCTCCCGCACCGCGAACGCCAGCGCCGGGATCAGGTACGCCAGCGACTTTCCGGTGCCGGTGCCCGCCTGGACCAGCAGGTGGCGTTCCGTTTGGAACGCGACCGCGACCGCCTCGGCCATCTTCTCCTGCCCAGCCCGCCGCTGCCCGCCCAGCTTTTCGACGGCCGCCGCCAGCAGTTCGGCGGTCGGCTTGGGGGACATCGCTCCAGCTTACGGCCCGTTCCCCGCCGGCGCCCGCCCTTGCCCGATGCCGTGTGGACAACCCCGCCTATCGCCTCGCCCAGCGCCGCCCCCGCCCAGGCGGCCTTATCCGCGCGCCCGCGCGGCAAGGGGGCGATCCGTCTCAGCGTCGCTCGGCGCGCGCCCCGCCCCCAGTGCGCGCATCGGGCCGGCCGCCGCTCAACGGCCGTGGCCGCCGAGGCGGGCGTTCGCGCCTGACGGTCCGAACGGCACAGCGAACGGCGGGCGCGTTCTGGTCCGGGCTACAACCCGAGCAGGGGGTCCAGGCCGACCGTCAGTCCCGGGCGGGCCACGACCTCGCGGATCGCCAGGAGGACGCCGGGCATGAAGCTGACCCGGTCCAGCGAGTCGTGTCTGATGGTCAGGTACTCGCCGGGGTTGCCGAGCAGGATTTCCTCGTGGGCCACCAGGCCGCGCAGGCGGACCGAGTGGACGTGGACCCCGTCCACGTCCGCGCCCCGGGCGCCGGATTGGGACTTGGACGGATCGGTCGCGTCGGGGACCGCCCCCAGGGCGGCGCCCGCCCGCGCGGCCGCGATCGCCGCCGCCGTGTGCCGGGCCGTCCCGGACGGGGCGTCCACCTTGTCGGGGTGGTGGAGCTCGATCACCTCGGCGGACTCGAAAAACTTGGCGGCTTGGGCCGCGAAACGCATGGCCAGGACCGCGCCCAGCGCGAAGTTCGGGGCGATCACAACGCCCACGCCGCCCTTTTCGGCCAGATGGCGGCGCACCCGCTCCAGCGCGTCGGCGTCCCAGCCGGTTGTGCCGACAACTGCGTTGACCCCCAAGTCGATCAGCTGGTGGACGTTGTCTTGGGTGGCGGACGGGACGGTGAAGTCGACGGCGACCTGGACGGCATCGGCGGGCAGGGCGGCGAGCGCGTCTCCCAAGTCGAGCGTGGCGGCCAGGCGCAGGTCGGGCGCCTCTTGCACGGCCCGCACCACGGTGGAGCCCATCCGTCCCTTTGCGCCGATCACGGCGACGCGAATCGCTTCAGTCACGCCAACCAGGCTACCCGCCCGGGTGTGTCCCCATCGTTCGAAGAAAGGACCGTCCCCTAGTTGGGGCCTACCACTACACGGGAGCGGGGGCGGGAGGCCAGGTCCGCCGCCAAAGTGCGGACCTGGTCTGGCGTGACCGCCTGGATGCGGGCTATGACCTCTTCGACCGGGGGGAGCTCGCCCATCAGGGTGGCGGCGCGGCCCAGGCGGTTCATCAGGGAATACGGCTCCTCCAAGGACAGGAGGGTGCCGCCGGTCAGCTGGCCCTTGACGCGCTCCAGTTCGCCGGGGCGCAAGCCCTCGCGGGCCAGTTGCTCCCACTCCGACTCCATCAGGGCGGTCACCTCTGCGGAGGCGGCCGGCGTGCAGCCCGCGTAAACGCCGAACGAGCCCGCGTCGGAATGCGACGAGGAAAAACAATAAGTCGAATAGGCCAGGCCGCGCTTCTCGCGGATCTCCTGGAACAGCCGCGAGGACATGCCCCCGCCCAGCACCGATCCGAGCACCGCCAGGGCGTGGCGGCGCTCGTCCGTGGCGGTCAACCCCTCGCAGCCGACCAGCACCTGCACCTGTTCGGTCGGCCGGGCCAAGCCGTCCACCCGGCCCTTGGCCGGCAGCGCCACCTGGGGCTCGGTCGGCCGGAGCGGCGCGGGCTGACGCCGGCCGGCCGCCGCCTCGCCCCAGCCGCCCTTCTCCAAAGCGGAGGCGACCAAAGACACCACCGTGTCGTGGTCCAGTTGGCCGGAGGCGGTCACCACCAGCCGCTCGGGCCGGTAATGGTTGACGTAATGGTCCCAGACCGAGTCCCGGCTGACCGCCTGGATGTCGGCCGGCCGGCCCCCGATCGGCCGCGCCAGCGGATGATCCCCGTAGACCGCCGCCGCGAACGCCTCATGCGCCACGTCTGACGGGTCGTCCTGGTTCATCGCCAACTCCTCCAGGATCACCCCGCGCTCGTTCTCAAAGTCGAGCCGGTCCAATACCGACGAGGTCAGCATGTCTGCCAGCACCTCGATCGCCAGCGCCGAGTGGTCGCCCAGCACGCGGGCGAAATAGCAGGTCGACTCCTTCGCGGTGGCGGCGTTGAACTCGCCGCCAATCCCGTCGAAGGCGGCCGCGATCTGCTCGGCGCTGCGGTTCTCGGTGCCCTTGAACAGCAAGTGCTCCAGGAAATGGGTGGAGCCGTGCCGACCCTCGGCCTCGTCCCGCGAGCCGACCAGCACCCAGAACCCGATCGTGAAAGACCGGGCCCCGGGCACGGCCTGGGTCAAGACCCGCGCGCCGGTCGGCAAGGCGTGGCACCGCACGCCCTCGCCTTCCAAACCCGCCAAAGCCGCCGATGCCGTAAACCCCGTCCCAGCGCCGCCCCCCGCGGCGAACGCCCGGATACGCGCCCCTCTCAGGTGGCCCACCGATCCAGCGCCCTCACCGATCCGGAGTCACTGCTCGTCGCGGTCCTCGGAGTGGACGTGCGTGTGGCGTTCGCGCCGCCGCCGCGGGCGATCCCGCCGGTCCTCGCCGCCCTGGTCGGCTTCGCCGTCCTCCGGGCCGGCACCCGGCTCCTCGGCCTGCTCGGCGGCATCGTCCACCACCGCGTGCAACGACAGCTTGCCGCGCGGGTCGATCTCCGCGATCTCGACCTGGACCTTTTGCCCCACCTGGAGGACGTCCTCGACGTTCTCGACCCGCCGGCCGCCCACCAGGCGCCGGATCTGCGAGATGTGCAAAAGGCCGTCCTTGCCGGGGGTCAGCGAGATGAACGCGCCGAAGGTCGTGGTCTTGACCACGGTCCCGACAAAGCGCTCGCCGACTTGCGGCATCTGCGGGTTGGCGATCGCGTTGATCTGGTCGCGCGCCGCCTCGGCGGACGGCCCATCGGTCGCCCCGATGTAAACCGTGCCGTCGTCCTCGATCGAAATGTCGGCGCCGGTCTCGTCCTGGATCTGGTTGATCATCTTGCCCTTCGGGCCAATGACCTCGCCGATCTTGTCGATCGGCACCTTCACGGAGATGACGCGCGGCGCCAGCGGGCTCATCTCGTCCGGCCCGTCGATCGCCTGGTTCATCACGCCCAGGATGTGGAGCCGCGCCTCGCGGGCCTGCGTCAACGCGGCCGCCAGCACCGAGGCGGGAATCCCGTCCAGTTTGGTGTCCAGTTGGATCGCGGTGACGAACTCGGAGGTGCCGGCCACCTTGAAGTCCATGTCGCCGAAGGCGTCCTCGGCCCCCAGGATGTCGGTCAAGGCGGCGTAGCGGACCTCGCCGTCAACGGTGTCGCTCATCAGGCCCATGGCGATGCCCGCCACCGGCGCCTTCAGCGGCACGCCGGCGTTGAGCAGCGACAACGTCGAGGCGCAGACGCTGCCCATGGACGTCGAGCCATTCGACCCGAGCGCCTCGGAAACCTGCCGGATCGCGTACGGGAACTCCTCGCGCGAGGGCAGCACCGGCACCAGGGCCCGCTCCGCCAGGGCGCCATGCCCGATCTCGCGCCGCTTGGGGCTCCCCACCCGGCCCGTCTCGCCGGTCGAATAGGGCGGGAAGTTGTAGTTGTGCATGTAACGCTTGTGCGTGACCGGGCTGAGCGAGTCGATCTGCTGCTCCATGCGCAGCATGTTCAACGTGGTCACGCCCAGGATCTGGGTCTCGCCGCGTTCGAACAGCGCGGAGCCGTGGACGCGGGGCAGGACCTCGACCTCGGCTGACAGCGTGCGGATGTCCCTGAGCGAGCGCCCGTCAATCCTGAGGCCCTCCGTCAATACGCGTTGGCGCACCAGCGCCTTGGTGATCGACCGGACCGCCGCCGCGATCTCCTTGTCCCGCTCGGGGAAGTTCTCCTCCAACGCGCCCAAGGCCTCGTTCTTGATCTCGTCCAGCCGGGTTTCGCGTTCCTGCTTGTCCCCGATCTGGATGGCCTGGCGCAGTTTGTCGGTCACGAGTTGCGCGGTCGCCTGGTACGCGTCCTCCTGGTAGTCCGGGAAGAGCGGGAATTCGCGCGTTTCCTTGGCCGCCTGGTCCGCCAGTCGCTGCTGCGCCAGGCACAGTTCGCGCAGGAACGGCTTGGCCGCCTCAAGGCCCTGTGCCACCACGTCTTCGGTGGGCGCTTGGACGCCCTGGTGCTTGATCAGGTCCCAGGCCCGCTCGCCCGCCTCGGCTTCGATCATGGCGATGGCGACGTCGTCCCCCACAATGCGGCCCGCGACGACCATTTCGAAGACGGCGCGTTCGCGCTCCGACCAGCGCGGGAACGCGACCCACTGGCCGTCGATCAGCCCCAGGCGGGTCGCGGCCACCGGTCCGGAGAACGGCAGGCCGGAGATTTGGGTCGACAGCGACGCGGCGTTGATCGCCAGCACGTCGTAGGAGTCCTCCGGGTCGAGCGACATGATCGTCTCGACGATTTGGACCTCGTTGCGCAGGCCCTTGACGAACAACGGCCGCAGCGGCCGGTCGATCAACCGGCAGGCCAAGATCGCCTCGGTGCTCGGCCGCCCCTCGCGGCGGAAGAAGCTGCCGGGGATGCGCCCGGCCGCGTACATGCGCTCCTCGACGTCCACCGTCAACGGGAAGAAGTCGAACTGCTCACGTGGGTGTTTGCCGGCGGTGGTGGTCGACAAGACCATCGTCACGCCGTCAAGGTAGGCCGCGATCGCGCCGCCAGCTTGCTTGGCCAGCCGTCCGGTCTCAAACCGGACGGTGCGCTGGCCGAACGAGCCATTGTCGATCGTGGCTTCGGAAAATGTGATTTCAGGACCCTCCACGGGTGCCCTCCTTAACTCTGTTTGAGCGGCGGCGCCCGCCGGCGCGGCCTCATTCGGCCGGCCCGGGACGCGGGTCCGCTGGTTCTAGAGCCAGGCCCTTCCGTTGCGGTCTTCGATCGAGGCCCACGTAAGCGACACGCCGCTGGGGGCGCCTTTGGACGATGCCGCACGGCATCGTCCGCTTGTCAGGCGCCTTCGCGCTGTGCCTACGGAGGCCACTACCGAGGACCGCGAGACATGCGGAAAAGGGCCCTGGCTGATTGCACTATTGAGTTTTCGCGAAAAAGCCCCGTCCGCAGCGCGCACGGGGCGTCCCGACAGATTGCCTATCGGCGCAAACCGAGCCGTTTGACGATGGAGCGGTAACGCTCCACGTCGATCGACTCGAGGTATCCCAGCAACCGCCGGCGCTGGCCCACCAGCAACAGCAGGCCGCGACGCGAATGGTGATCATGCGCGTGGACCTTGAAGTGTTCGGTCAGGTCTTTGATGCGCTGGCTGAGCAGCGCGATCTGAACCTCCGGCGAGCCCGTGTCGCCTTCATGCGTGCCGTATTCGGCGATAATCTTCGCCTTGGTGGCGGAATCAAGCGGCATAGCTCTAGTTCACTCCTTAGTTGCAGGTTGTTGCGCGGAGCACCGGGGCTGATTCACCCGGGCACTTCGAACCGCGGCCGTTAGACGGCAACTACCCACCTTAGCGCATCAGTTCGGGCGGGCCGAATCCCCGTGACCGGCGGCCGGGCCGTGACCGTGCACGAAGATGGCGCCTGGGGATGAGGGACGCGGGCGGCGCGGCTGTTTGGATGGACGCGAAACACCACCGCCCGGCGAGGAGGCCCCATGTTGCGACGACGCTTGACAACTGCCGCGTTATCGGCAAGCTTGCTGGTCGGGGTGGTGACGCTGGCCGCCTGCACGGGCGAAGACGACGGGGTCGCCACCCTGGACCGAGGCGGCGAGGCGACCACCGGCGCGGGCGGCGGCGCGAGCCCCGCTGTGGACACCCGGACCCAGGCCGAACTCATCGCGGACCAGGCGCGGAGCGCCAACGACCTGGTAACTTGCCTGGTCGCGGCGGATATCCCCGCCGTCACCGAGCCCTACAGCGATGACGGACAGCTACATGTCTGGCTGGCGATCGAGGAGGATCACATCGCGTCGTTCGGCGGCGGCGCCGCCATCATGGACGGCATCCCCGATTGGATGCTCGACCTGGCGGCGAAATACGACCCGAGCATGGAGTTGATCAAGGAGGCCCAAGCGGGCGGTTCGCCGACAGCTTGGCCGACCGGAGAGGTGCCCCCGTACTTGATCATCGGCCAGCAGGACCGCACCGAAGACTTGCGGCGGTGCCTGGACTCCTCCGGTTACACCGAGCCGGTCAACTATCCGACCCCCGACAGGGAGGTCGCCATCAAACAGGTGGACCTGGAGGCCACGCTCCCGTGGATCGAATGCGCCCGCGCCAACGGCTATCCGGACCTGGAGGACCCGGTGCCCGTCAAGGCGGACGAATGGCAAACCGAGCCGACTGCCGTCCTGCCCGCGGACATCACGGAGCAGGAGTTCCGGGCGCTGTTGGCGGTGTGCCCCGTCTTCGACGAGGCGGCCTGGCTGGCCCACGACCAGGCCGTCGCCGAGTTGGGCGACAACCCGACCGACGAGCAGCTATTGGAAATCGACGCCCAATACCCGCTGGGTTACCCGAGCATCGGCTTCGACGTGCCCGGCGTGGACGGCCGCCTCCACTCCGGCCCGGAGACGAACACGCCGGTCCCGGACAACGTGGTGAGGGCGTTCGAGATCATGCGCGAGGAACGCGACCGCTACTTCGACGCCCACCCGGACCTCTACCCAGGCAGCTAACGGAGGCGATGCCGCCACCCGGCCCAACGGCATCGTCCCAGGCCACCGCCCCGGCCGGTTCGGGCCCTTACTGGGCCGCTGTCCGTTTCTCCCCGAAGCAAGCCGAAACCCGCCGCTTCGGGGAGAAACGGACAACCGGCGCCGATGCCGCAAACCGGCCACACGGTATCGTCCCAGGTCAGCGGACCGGGCCTTTACGTGACCGACCGAGGCCCTGTCCGGAACTCCCCGAAGCAAGCCGAAACCCGCCGCTTCGGGGAGAAACGGACAACCGCCGCCGATGCCGGCTCCCAGCCACACGGCTTCGACCCAGGTCAGCGGTCCGGCCGGGTCGGGGCGCGCAAGGGGACCTGTCCGGAATTCCCCAAAGCAAGCCGAAAACCGCCGCTTCGGGGAGAAACGGACAACCGCCGCCGACGCCGCCAACCCGTCACACGGCATCGCCCCAGGTCAGCGGACCGGCCGGGTCGGGCCGCGTAAGGCGCCCTGTCCGGAACTCCCCAAAGCAAGCCAAAACCCGCCGCTTCGGGGAGAAACGGACAAGCGGCGGCGGGGCGTGCTGGTCTGCGCGGTCGACGAGACCGTCCTGACCGTCCCGGACGCGCCCGTGGTCGCGGTCCGCTACACGAAGCAGTCCGGGAACCACGGAGGGACCGGCCACCCGCAGGTCCGGCTCCTCGCGCGGGTAATCGGCGCGGAGGTCGCGGTCACGACCGACCAGGGACGCGAGGTCGGCTCCTACAGGCTCCTGACCAGCCTCCTCGACCCGGCGGCGCATCCCGCCGCGGACCTGGTGCGGCTCTACCACGAACGGTGGGAGGTAGAGACCCGATACCTCGAGCTGAAGTCGTCAATGCCCGGCGGGCGGGTCCCGCGCGCGCACCGCCGAGGGCGTGGACCCGGAGGTGTGGGCGCTCCTCGCCGCATGCCAGCTGCTGCGCGCGCCGGTCGCGGATGCCGCCCTCGCGAGGGGGCCTGGACCCCGACCGGGGCAGCTTCACCATCGCGTTGGAGGACGCACGGGACCTCGTCGTCCGAACCGAGGAGGCCGTCGCCGGTCCGCCTGGTCCTGGAGTCGCCGCTGCCGAAACACCGCCTGCGGGCGTGCCACGGGTGGTCAGGCGTGCAATCTTGAGGCGCCAGGCACGGGGCCCCGACTTCGACCGGTCCTGCCGGAAGGCGGCCTTGGAGATCTGCGTCCTCGCCGACGACCCCCTTGACAACCGTTCCCCGGCCCTAACTCCACGGCCTTGACGCTAGCCGCCGTTGACGTATTGCTCCAAGGCTGCGGCAAGCTCGTCTAGTTCGGCCTGGTGTGCCCCGATGAACTCTTCTTGCGCCTGGCGGAGGATCTTCAAGAGGCTCGACACGTAGTTGGTCTCATCGCGGCAGGTGAAGTCCGCTACCGCTATTGCGATTTCCCGTGGAGTCCCAGTCAGGGAGGAGTACTCGGGCGGCGCCTCGCCGGATGGCCCGTTCCAGGGCTCGCCTTCGGCATTTGTGTGGAACGCGAGGTCGCGCGCTCCCGCCGGACCGTTGAACTCTGAGGGCGCGGCCTCGCTGACGGGGACGCCCTTGGGCACGTTGGGCTGGGCGACAGGGAACTCCCGCAGGAAGCACTCCCGCCACTCGGCGTCCAGGTCATCCACCTCCGCGCGTCCAAGGAACGTCCACCCGGATGCCGAGCCGCCCCCCTGGCCTGCCGCGTACGGGTCCCCGGCCTCGCCCCAAATCTGATCGATCAGATCTTGAAAGGCGGTGGTCGGGGATTCTTTCATCGCCTCGACAAAGGGTTGAGGGTGGGCCTCGTTGGCGTCCCCGGTGCAGCCGCCCAATTCGGGCACGGGCCGGTTGATGTCCGCCCCCGCCAGAACGTAATCTGCCAGCGCCTCGCCCAGCAGCGCCACCTGGTACTTCCGTTGGGCCTCAGGACTCAGCGAGGCGACAAACTGCTGGTTCGGGTCCACCTCCGCCGGTTGGCTGGACAGAGCGTTGCCAACACCTTGAGCGGGGTCGGAGTATCCATAGCCGTAGCGCTCCACGCTCGCCAAATCATCGGGCAACCAAGGGACCCACAGCCGCCGGTCCCCGCTCCGGATGTCAGGATCGCCATCCTCGGCCAACTCGTTTGCGCTCGGGTAGTACTCGAATCCCCGGCTCTTCATGCACGCCGCGATGGACTCTTGTTGTTGGACCTCCCACAGGCCTCCGTCGGCGGTGCCGATGTCGCTCATCCGCAACTGGGCGCTGGTCACCAGATCGGTGTAGTAATCAAGCGGCAAGTCTGGCCGGTCGATCCAGAGCTTCGACTGGGGCACGTCGCCCACCAATGCCGCAGACAACGTGGGTCCCGGCTGCGCCGCGCTGACGCTCGGGTTGCTTCCCCCTGTGTCGCAGGCAGCCAATCCACCGATGGCCAACGCGGCACACAATCCCACTGCCGCCGCGACACGCGAGCGTCTACCACCGCCGACGGCGCGCGCGCTGGTCCGCACGCCGTCGGCGATGGAGAAGCGGTCAGTAGAGATAGACCTTTTTGGGGACCACATAGCCAGTTGGGCTCACCATCCATTTGTAGCCGTCGCTCGAAGGTGACCACTCACCAAAAGCAAGCTTGGCGCATGTATTCATCCCGTGCTTTCCGTCATAATCACCTTCGGCGCTCTTGTTCTGCTGAAAAGTTTTCACGGCGTTGTATGTCCTCGTCCCAAACTGACCGTCGATTCCCCAGTTGTTCGCCGAGAGGTAGGGGCTGCCTCCGGTGAGGAAGCCCGCGTACAGCCAGCTGCCGACTCTTAGCTCCTCGAAGGCAATCTGGGCTTCGGGGAGAAACGGACAAGCCCCGCCGATGCCGCCGACCCGTCACACGGCATCGTCCCAGGTCAGCGGACCGGCCGGGTCGGGCCGCGTACGAGGCCCTGTCCGGAACTCCCCAAAGCAAGCCAAAACCCGCCGCTTCGGGGAGAAACGGACAACCGCCGCCGATGCCGCCGCCCGGCCCCGCGGCATCGTCGCAGGTCGGCGGCCCGCGCCGTTCCAGGTCCGACCGGGCGTTTGTCCGGAACTCCCCGAAGCGGGCCCAAACCCGCCGCTTCGGGGAGAAACGGACAACCCCGACTGGCTTAACCCAACGGTCCAACGTCCGGGCTGGGATTGTTTTGGCGGTCCGTCGGAGGCTCGTCGGCCGGGTCAGTCCCCGTTTGCTTGGCGCCCGCGGCCTCGCCGGTCCACGGCGGCCTTGATCGCCAGCGCCACCGGAATGGTGGTCATAATGATGGCGTCCGCCAGGAGCCAACCCGCCTCGGTGGGGCCGCCGCCGGACCGGACCGGTTCGGACGAAAGCCGCCAGAGCGCACGCGCCCAGATGGCCGCGGTGGCGACCACGAACACAACCACCGGGGCCTCGCCGCCCTTTCGACGCAGGCCGAAGAAAGCGTCCCGTGCCACCATCTCGATGATCACCACCGCCAGTCCCGCCAACAGGCCGGTGATGTTGGCGGCGGCTGGCAGAGCTCCGGCCCCGTCTCCCCAGTTCAGCGTGCTGACCAAGACCAGCACCAGTGCGAGGAGCAGGAATCCGTGCATGAAGGCGTCGCCGCGGACGCGTAGCTGCCGTTCGTCGTATCGGCCTAGCCACGCCGGGGCTTTGGCTGATGATTTCATTGGGGGTCCTCCCAGAACAGGTCGTCAAGGGTCTTGCCGAGCGCGTGGCACAGGGCCAGGCACAACCGGACGGTGGGGTTGTAGTCGCCCTTCTCGATCGCGTTGACCGTCTGGCGCGAGACGCCAACCCGGTCCGCCAGTTCGGCCTGGGTCAGATCCAACGCCGCCCGGGCCGACTTGAGCCGCAGATTCTTGCTCACATGACTAAATGTAAGATGGTACCATCTAAATGTCAAACATATACGTCATCGAGGCGGCTCCCGGCCGGGCGCGCTCCCGTCCGGCCGACGCTCCCAGCCCCGTGCCCTCCGCGTGCGTGTCGGCCGGTCAGGAGCCAGCCGGGGCCGCCACCGTCAGCGTCAGGCCGACGGGAGCGGAACCGTCCGGCGATGCCGCCGGGCGGTCCACCAGCACCGTGTCGCCGTCGTGGACCTGGCCGGACAGGAGCTCCTTCGCCAGCGTGTCGCCCACCTCGCGCTGGATCAGCCGCCGCAGCGGCCGCGCGCCGAAGGACGGGTCGTAGCCTTCCAGCGCCAGCCAGTCGCGGGCCGCCGGAGTGACGTCGAGCGTCAGCCGCCGGGAAGCCAGCCGCCGGTTCAGCGACGCGACCTGGAGGTCCACAATCCGCCCGATCTCCTCCAACGTCAACGCGTCGAAGATGAGGATGTCGTCAAGCCGGTTCAGGAACTCCGGCTTGAAGGCGGCCCGGACCGCGCCCATGACCCGCTCGCGCTGCTCCTCCGGGGGCAGCGTCAAGTCGACCAAGTACTGGGAGCCCAGGTTGGACGTCAGCACCAGGATGACGTTGCGGAAATCGACGGTGCGGCCTTGGCCGTCCGTCAACCGGCCGTCGTCCAGCACCTGCAGCAGAATGTCGAAGCCCTCGGGGTGGGCCTTCTCGACCTCGTCCAGCAGCACCACCGAATAGGGGCGGCGCCTCACGGCCTCCGTCAACTGGCCGCCTTCCTCGTAGCCCACGTAGCCGGGCGGCGCGCCGACCAGGCGGGCCACGGAATGCTTCTCCGAGTACTCGGACATGTCGATGCGGACCATGGCGCGCTCGTCGTCGAACAAGAAGTCCGCCAGCGCCCGGGCCAACTCGGTCTTGCCCACGCCCGTGGGACCCAAGAACAAGAACGACCCGGTGGGGCGGTCCGGATCCGACACCCCGGCGCGGGCCCGCCGGACGGCATCGGACACCGCCGCGACGGCTTTGCCCTGGCCGATCAGCCGCTCGCCAATGACCTGCTCCATCTTGAGCAGCTTGGCCGTCTCGCCCTCCAACAGGCGCCCGGCGGGGATCCCGGTCCAGGAGGAGACCACCTCGGCGACCTCGTCCGGGCCGACCTTGTCCGGCACCAGCGGAACGCCGGCGTCCGGGTGGGCGGCTTGGGCGGCATCGTCGGCGTTTTCCGTGCGCTCCGCCTGCGCCAAAGCCGCTTCGACGGGCGGGATCTCGCCGAAGCGCAACCGTGAGGCCTCCGCCAGGTCGCCCCGGTTCTCGGCCTGTTCGGCGGCGGTGGTCAACTCGTCCAGGCGGGCGCGCAGGTCGCCCACCTTGTTGCGGTCCGTCTTCTCCGTCTCCCAACGGGCCTTCAGCGCGTCCAACTCCTCGCGGCGGTCGGCCAAATCGGCGCGGAGCTTGGCCAGGCGCTCTTGGGAGGATTCGTCCAGCTTCTTCTCCTTGCCCTTGACCGTGTCGAGGAGGTACTGCTCCTCCATCTCCAACCGGAAGACGGTGCGTTGCAACTGGTCGATCTCCACCGGGTTGGAGGTCAACTCCATGCGGAGGCGGGAGGCGGCCTCGTCCATCAGGTCGATCGCCTTGTCGGGGAGTTGGCGGCCGGTGATGTAGCGGTCGGACAGGGTGGCGGCGGCGACCAGGGCCGAATCGGCGATCGTGACGTGATGGTGCGCCTCGTAGCGCGGGGCTATCCCGCGCAAGATGGCGATGGTGTCCTCCACGGACGGCTCGCCCACAAAGACCTGCTGGAAGCGCCGCTCCAGGGCCGGGTCCTTCTCGATCCGCTCGCGGTATTCGTCCAGGGTGGTCGCGCCCACCATCCTCAGTTCGCCCCGGGCCAGCATGGGTTTGAGCATGTTGCCGGCGTCCATCGAGCCCTCCGCGGCGCCGGCGCCCACCACCGTGTGCAACTCGTCGATGAACGTGACGACCTGCCCGTCCGAGTTCTTGATCTCCTCCAGGACCGCTTTGAGCCGTTCTTCGAATTCGCCCCGGTACTTCGCCCCGGCGACCATCGACCCGAGGTCCAACGCGATCAACTGCTTGCCTTTGAGCGCGTCCGGCACGTCGCCTTTGACGATCCGCTGGGCCAGGCCCTCCACGACCGCGGTCTTGCCCACCCCTGGCTCGCCAATCAGCACGGGGTTGTTCTTGGTGCGCCTTGAGAGCACCTGCACCACCCGGCGGATCTCCTGGTCGCGGCCTATCACCGGGTCGAGTTGGCCCTGGCGGGCGGCCTCCGTCAGGTCGCGCCCGTATTGGCCCAGCGCGTCGAAGGTGCCCTCGGGGTTGGCGGTGGTGACCTTTTGGCCGCCCCGCAATTCGGGGAGCGCGTCGGTTAGCGCTTTGGGTGTGGCGCCGCCCCGCCTGAGGATCTCGCCGGTGGTCCCCTCCAGCCCGGCCAGCGCGATCAGGAGGATTTCGGCCGACACGTATTGGTCGCCTTGGGAGTCCGCTATCTTTTGGGCTTGGTCGAGCGCCGCGAGGAGTTGGCGCCCCACTTGGGGTTGGTTGGTCGACGTGCCCGATGCCGTCGGGAGATTCGTCAGAGCCACCCTCGTTTCGGTTCCGATAGTCCGGGTTTCCGCCTTGGCCGCTTCGGCCAGGCGCAGGGCCAGGCCCTCGCGGTCCAACCAGAGCGCGTTCAGGAGATGCAGCGGTTCGACGGTCGGGTTGCCGGCCGCGGACGCCTGCTGAATTGCGTCCTGGAGCGCGTTCTTCGACTTGGCGGTCAGCTTTTCGATGTCCATGGTGTGCCTCACTGGTCGGGGGTTTGGTTCCCGCTTCAATTGAAGATTAGTAGCCAAACTTGAGTCTACTACGCTCAAGTTTGTTTTCGAAACCTGGACGCCGCGCACGGGCGTGCCGGGGCCGCGCCGCAGCGCCGGGTCCGCCCCAAGAGGGGCGGGACAGCGGTAGAATCAGGCCCGGTTGGGCCCCCGGCCGACCAAAACCACAGATATCCCCGAAAAGCGAAGGCCACGCCATGACGCCACGACCCCACCGCCGAATCGTTTGTTTGACCATTGGAGTCGCCTTGATCGCGATTCCGGCCGGCCCAGCGGCCGGCGGCGAACCGGCGGTGGCGGCGCAAACCGCGGCCGCCGCTCCGTCCGTCAACGGTGACGGCAACGATCAAGCCAAAGCCGAACTGGGCGTGCCGGTCCCAGACCTCGGCCAAAGCGAAGGTAAGGGGGCCGAAACGCTGGCCGCGGCGCCAGCCGCGATCGACCGCAACAACAAAGCCGCCGTCGCCGCCGCCTACCAGAACTACGCCCTCAACTTGAGGACAGTCCCAATGGGCTGGACCGGGGCGGTGTCCAACTGCAACACCGGCAACGTCTCCGCCGCGGCTCAAAAGGCCACCTTCGACACTCTCAACTACTTGCGCCAGATGGCCGGCCTGGCCGACATCTCGGAGAACACGGCCGCCTCCAGCGTGGCGCGCAAGACGGCGCTGCTCATGCAGGCCAACGGCCAACTCAGCCACTACCCGCCGACCACCTGGAAATGCTTCACCAACAACGGGGCCTTCCTCGCGGCCCGTTCGAACATCGCCCTGGGCACCGGCGGCGACGGCATCTTGGCCGGCGCCAAGGCGATCTTCGCCTATGTCAACGACGTGGGCGTCGACTCGCTGGGGCACCGCCGCTGGATCCTCTCTCCCGGCCAGCGCACCATGGGATCCGGTTCGACCGGCAACGCCAACGCGTTGGTCTGGGGCAACGGCTCCGGTTCTTGCTCCGGCTCAAGCTGCACGGTGGGCTCATGGAACTCGAGCGAGGACGCGCCGTTCACCAACACCTATTCGACCGCATGGTCAAGCCCCCAGTTCGTGGCGTGGCCGGGCGCGGGCTACTTCCCCTATCAACTGACGAAGAGCGAATTCGACTCGCGGCAGATGGACTGGTCGGTGTCCACGGGCACCTCCTCGATCTCCTTCGCGAACGCCTCCGTCAGCGTGACCAAGAACGGCACGGCGGTGAGCGGCATCACCCTGATCCCCAGGTCGACCTTGAGCAGCGGCTACGGCGACCAGGGCGCCTTCGCTTTCCGGTTCCCGTCGGCCGCGGTGAGTGTGCCCGCAGCCGGGGCCACTGACGCTTACCGGGTCACCATCTCCGGGATAACCGGAGTGAGCGGCGGCAAACTCCAATACGACGTCAAGCTTTTCAACCCCATGGAGGCGACTGTCGGCGCGGTCACCATCTCCGGGGCCCCGCAGGTCGGTAAACCCTTGACCGCGCAGGTTAGCGGGGTGTCGCCAGCCGGCTCGACGCTCGCCTACCAGTGGCTCAGGGACGGCTCCACCGCGGTTGGCTCCAACTCCGCCACCTACACCCCGGTCAGCGCGGATTACGGGCACACCATTGCCGTGAGGGTGACGCCGTCCAAGTCGGGCTACACCGGGGTGCCTTTGACCTCGGCAGCGGTCGGCCCGGTCACCGCGATCGCCATGACCGTGGCCAAGCCGATCATCTCCGGGCCGGTCCAGGTGAACAAAACCATGACCGTGGGAACGGTCTCCACCAACCCCGCCGGGGGTTCGGTCAAGTACGAATGGGTGATCGGCAGCACGGTGGTGAAGACCGGCACGGACACCTACGCCCGGATGCTCACCCCGCAGGCGGTCCACGCGGGCAAGACCGTCTACGTCAAGGTGACCGCCACGCGGGCGGGCTACCAGACGGCCGTCAGCCAGTCGGACGTCAAGACCATCGCCGCGGCGGACGACCCGTGCGCGGTGGCGCAAGCGATGATCACGCCCCGGCTCTGGGCGACCAACGGCAAACCGACCACCGGCTCCGCGGAATTGCAACGCTCCCAAATCATCCGCATCTGCGCGAACGGCGAGATGCGCCTCTACACGCTGGACACGAACACCATGAAGCTGGGCTTGACCGCTACGATCGGCTCGGGTTGGACCGGCTACAGGGCGTCAGCCCCCGGAGACTGGAACCGCGACGGCTTCAACGACATCATCGGGATTGACTCCAGCGGGAGGATGTGGCTCTACCCGCGCACCGCCTCGAACGGCTGGGCCGCCCGCATCCAAATCGGCTCCGGTTGGAGCATTTACGAGCGGATCCTGGCCGTGGGTGACCTGACGAAGGACGGCAACCCCGATCTGCTGGCCATTGACTCCTACGGAGACTTGTTCCTCTACCAGGGCGACGGCAAGAACGGCTGGAAGAACTCCGGCCGCCGCACGCAGGTCGGCAACGGCTGGAAGACCTTCCAACTACTCCCGGCGGGCGACTTGAACGGTGACGGGGTGGCCGACATCATGTCGATTGACCAGGGCGGGAAGTTGTACTGGTACCCGTCGCGGGGCTCCGGCTACTTCGGGGCCCAGACGCACGTCGGCACCGGTTGGTCCGGGTTGAGGGCCGTCTCGGGCGCCTCGATGAACGGCGACTCGGTGCCGGACGTGGTCTCCGTCGACGGCGCCGGGATTGTCCGCTTCTTCCCCGGCCGGCGACCGGTCGCGTTCGGCACGGCGGTGACCGTCGCCGAGGGTTGGCGCTGACTCCCCCCAGGGTTCTCGCCGCGGCGTCTCTTCGCGGTCGCTGGTTAGTTGCCCAGTGCGGGTGGGGCCGCTCAGACGCAGCCCAATGCGGTCCGGCCACCCGCCGGTTCGTGTCGCCGCCTCGGCAGATCGGCGCACCCGCGTGGGGGCCGGGGCCATGCGAGGATTGAACGCGTGAACATGAGCAGGGTCAGGTCGGGGCGGGCTGTCCGCCTCGCGGCCGCGCTGGCGCTGGCGGCCGCCCTGCTGGCGGGCCTGGCGGGCTGCATGAGGCTGCACTTCGGCTTCACAGTCAACCCGGACGACACGGTGGCCGTGACCACCCTGTTGGCCTATGAGGGTTCGATCCTGGAGGAGGCGGCCCAGGCCAAAGGCCAGACGGTGGAGGAGTTCTTGGCGGAATCCGGCGTGGATAAACAACTGCAACGATTGGGCGGCCGGGCGACGGTCGAGGATTACCGCGCGGACGGATACACGGGCTGGGTCATCACCGGCGAGGAACTGGACCCCTTGGGTGCCGTGACCGTGCCGGGCCAGCTTGGGCGGGCCGGGACGCTGGAATTGAGCCGCGAGGGCGACAGCTTCGTCCTGGCGGGCGAGATCGACGTCCAGCAGCTGCCGGGCGACCTCAGCGCCTGGGGCGCCGACACCCCGGAGGCGCAAGCCATGCTGAAAGACATCGACTTCCAGTTCGCCTTCACCTTCCCCGGCCCGGTCACCTCCGCCAGCGGCGCGGTTGACGGCAACACGGTCACTTTCGCGCCCAAATGGGGCGAGCCCCTTGAGGTTCACGCCGTCGCCAGCGCCATCCCGGCGGTCGCGCCCGCCCCTGGCAGCCCTTCGGGGATCAGCCCGTGGCTGATCGTCGCCGTCGTCTTGGTCTTGGCCGTCGCCGTCCTCCTGGCGTGGCGGTCGGCGAGCCGTCGGCGGAAAACCGCCGCCCGCACGGCGGCCTCTGACCCCGGCCAACCCGCTGAGGGGTTTGGCCCGCTGCCAGCCGCGCCGGGCGCCGGAGCCAGGGCTTACCAGGAGCCGGGGTCCGGGCATAACGATTCCGAAAGCTCCCGCGAAAGCCCTTGTTAACGGCCTCAAGGTGGTCAGCGACCGGGCGCTGGGCTGGAACAATGGGTGAATGACCAACGCAGAACACAAGCCCCGACGAATGGCATTGGTGGTGGGCCTGGCTGCGGCTTTGGCCCTCCTGATGACGGGATGCGTGAGGGAGCACGTGGATTTCACGGTGAACTCTGACGACACCGTGTCCATTGCGGGGACCATGGCCCTCGATGACGCCTTCCTTGCGCAAATGGCTTCGATGCAAGGGCTGACCGCCGAGGAGTTTCTCGAGCGGATGAAGTCTGATCCAGACCTCAACGAGCAACTCGGCGCCAAGGGGAAGGTCGACCTCGAAGACTACGCCGCAGACGGCTACACGGGCTGGACCTTCCAGGCACGGGAACCCGAGACGTTGGAATCCTTCAACGAGCCGGGCGAGGACGACTCGACTGGAGACGTGACGGTCACACGCCGAGGCGACGAATTCGTGGTCAACGGCGAAATCGACATGACTCCGGAGGCTTTGGGCCCTGAGTACGCGGTGGGAGACGATCCGGCCACCCAGTCGCTGTTGAACCGCTTGGATCTCAAGATCACCTTTACCTTCCCCGGCAAGGTCAAGTCCTCCACCGGCGTGATCGACGGCAACAAAGTGACCTTCACGCCGAAGATGGGCGAGCGCACCAAGATCGAGGCGGTGGCCTCCGCCAAAGCCGGCCTGGGCTCGCTCCTGGTCATTCTGGGGATCGCGGTTGGCGTCATCGCCGTGGTCGCCCTGTTGGCGATCATGCTGTTGAAGGGCAAGAAGAAGCGCGCGGCGGCGAGGGCCGCCGCCGAGGCGCCAGCCGACCTGGGCTATCCGGGCGCCGGTTATCCCGGCTTCGGCCAACCGGGCTTCGGCCAGCCGGGCTTCGGGGCGCCGCCCGCCGGCGCCTACCCGCCCGCAGTCTCCCAGCCGCAAGGTTTCGGCGCGCCTCCGGGGGCTGCCGTCCCGCCTGCGGCCCCACAGGCCTTCGGTGCCCCGCCGGCCGCAGGCTATCCGGCCCAGCCCGGCTATCCGCCAGCCGCCGCCGGCGTCCCGGGCGCGTTCCCGGCCCCCGGTTATCCGCCGCCGGGCCAGGCCTTCGGCGCACAGCCTCCCATGTACGGGGTCGGCCCGGCGCAAGACGACGCCCCGCCGCCGCTGTCGCAGCCGGTGGCGCGGCCAGGCGAGATTGCGCCAGGGCAGGTCCAGCCCCCGCAGCAGCCGGCGCCACCCCAGCAGCCGGTTTGGCCTCCGCAGCAACAGCAATGGCCGCCGCCGCAGCAATAGCCGGGGTCAGTTGACCAGGACTGGCCGGGTTTGGCCGATCCGGTGGGCGCGGTAGATCGCCTGGTTCTCCGTGGCCGGGTTCCACCAGGAAGACGTAGTCCGCCTCGGTCAGGTTGAGCCCGAACCCGCCCGCCGCCGTGTACGCCCACGGCTACGTACCGCCCGCACCACCGGCGCCGAAGAAGAATCACGATGCTGCTTCGGCGGATCCGGCTCGGTCTGCGGCAATCCGGCCCGCAAATACGCTAAAGGGAAAACGCCAACGAAGCGTTCTTACCCTCATTTTCATCCAGCCACATAAGCCCAAGCGTATTCCGGTAGGCGTCGTTTTCCTCGGCGGTAGTCCGGGGCCGCGCGTCCGACGGCCCGCATGTTGCCCGGTGCCGCCCGGGCCGTTGCCGACCCATTGCCCAGCCCCAGCCCCCACCACCGGGTCTCTGTCCGGGGAAGGGGTCACCTCGGCAGGGCGTGGAGGCATCTGGCAGCAGTTCCAACAACGGGTGCCGGCGTCCGGCCACGAGCGCATCATGGCCAGGAGCAGAACGACCGGCGCCCAAGGTTGGGTGGAAGAGCCCGGCTCTGCCTTTGTGACCGGCTCATAGCTCGCCCGTGCCAGTGCGACGGATCCCCGCCCCGTCGGGAGGCCGGCATTCACGAAAAAGGATTAGCCAACTCGGGGAGTCTTGCTTGCCCGTGATGATGCGCTAACTTAGTCCGCGAACGCAGTACCCCCTGGCTGAGCGATGCCCTAGATGCTTGGAAGGAGCCTCCTGTGGCGTTTGACCCGACTGGCACGGACTGGTTGCCGCGGCGCGGCGTGGCGGATTGCGGCGGCCCATGGGGGCAGCAGGGGCCATGAAAGGAGACACGCGTGCTGCGACAAGGCCCGATTAGCTGGAGCCGTGTTACTCAGGTGATGTCAGAGGAGCGGATTGGACGCAGGATCCCACGTGGCGAGGGGCGGCACGGAACGGCGGCCCACTGCCGCGCGGAAGCTCTCGGCGTCCTAGACGAGCTTGGGAGTGAGAGGAGCCAGGCGTGGCTTTTGTGCGTCGGAAGCTGACAGCCGAAGAGTCGGCGCGGTTGAAGGGGCTCGGGATTCAGAGCCCGTGGGCCAACGGCCCTGCAAGGTTCGGGACGCCGTCGATCGACGAGGATCGGGGCGCGATGGTGGTCGGTTTGGGCGGCGGGAACATGGAAGTCCCCAAGTTTTGGGCGCTGATCATGGGGCGGGATGTGTTGATCCTTGAGGGGAAGGAGATGCCTGACGCCCTCCCGCCTGATGACCGCCGGTTGCTGGTGCGGGTGGCTGGCGGGTGGCCGGCGAGATCGCCGCTCTGGGATTTACCAGACTTGTACCGGATCTTAAAGGAAGGACTGTTTCAAGTGATCACTGTTGGAAAACCGTACCGTCCGGGAGTGATCCTATTCGCGGGCAATGTCGGCGACCTGATCGAGGAGGCTTAGAACCCTATTAGAAAGTCGCTATTTGAGGGCGTTTCGTCGGGCGGGAGGGAAGGCCAAGGAGTTACTTTGACGTAATTGGCGCCACGGCGCGCGATATCCGACAAAAGACGGCCCGCCCCCTGGATAATTGGATTGTCAACATCAACGATTATCCAAAAGGAACGGGCCGATGGATTTAGAATACACGACAGGGCTGCCGGAGCACCAATTCGAGGAATTGCTGGGCCGCGTCCGTGAGATCATGGACCAAAAGGGGATGCGGACGGCCCCGCCCGGGGCCGGGCGGCCCTGGGCGCTGGACCTGCGCGGCCAGCTGCGGCTGACCCTGGCGCTGCTGCGCTCCAACATCACCCAGCGGCTCGCGGCCGCCTTGTTCGGCGTCTCCCAGCCGACCGTCTCCCAGATCAAGTCCAAGCTCGAGCCGCTCATCGACCTGGCCCTGTCGTTCACCGGGATCCCGCTCGCGGAGGCGGCCGCCACCAGGCCCCTCGTGGTCGACGGCACCCACACCCCGACCGGGAACCGGAAAGCGACCGGCCGGTCCAACTACTCCGGCAAACACCACCGCCAGTGCCTGTCCATCCAGGTCGCCTGCGACCTCGAAGGCGGCCTGATCGCCGTCTCCGACCCGGTCCCCGGCGCCCGCCACGACGCCGCCGCGATCGAGCTGACCGGCTGGCGGGCGGCGCTGGAGGACGCGGACTGGCTGGCCGACTCCGCGTACAGCGCCACCAACGCGATCACCCCCGTCAAAAAGAAGCCGGGCCAGGCGCTCCACGAATCCGATAAAGCGTTCAACAAACAAGTCTCCCGTTTCAGGTGCGTCGTCGAACGCTGCATCTCCCACCTGAAGAACTGGCGGATACTCTCCCGCGGCTACCGGCGGCAACTCAAGAAACTCCCATTCATCATCGCACTCGTCGCGAAACTCGAACTCTACCGGACAGGATGGTAAACAAAATGGAAGTTTCTAATAGGGTTCTTAACAATGAAAAGTCTGTTATTCGCGCGTTTCGATTCGAGTTGGAGTTGGCCCCGTCTTTGCCGGATCGGCCTGGCGCAATTGCTTGTGGTGGCGTTAGCCGTATTCGGCCTAGGGACTGTCGCGGTCCCGGCCGCTCAAGCGGAGTCGTTGTCGGTTGCTCCAGCGGCATCCTCGACTCCGGATTTCGGCGGAATAATAGCGAAAATAGCCGCCTGGGAAAACGCGCACGGCAAGCTGTCGAGCGCGAGCAGCGAAACCACGTGGAGGAGCTTCATGGAGATGCTCCTCAGCGAAGTTAAGAATTTGGAGGTGGTCCTCCCTGACGGGGTAATCCCCGTGCTTTACTCGGGTTCGGTAGGCACTTTGTCCGGCGATGATCTGTACGCTTATGAAGTGGCGAAGGGCGTGTCGATGTTGGATGAGTACGGTTACATCACCGATACGGAGGGCGGGGCGTTCATCAACGATCAGGATGTGTGGGACGCACTATTGGAGGTCATGGACGGTCCGGATGAACGCGCCAGGAAGGCTCAAGTGAACAGGGTATTCGATGGAGATGGCGGCGGTAAGATCGCGGGGAAACAGGCGCTGAACGATTTCGTCTCGCAGCGTTTTGTCGAGGCGATCAAGAGCCCCGACGTCTTGGTGATTTGCCCCGAGGCTCAATACGCGGGCTCCTCTGTTCCGGACAAGGTGTTGTACCGAACCGAGTTGCCGACGTTGAGGGCCAAGCGGGTGGTAAAGAGGGTCAACGGATTTGACGCCCGCGGGATCATGATGATGGACGACTTGGCGCGCGCCAAGGAACTGGGCGCCCTGTCAGAGGCCGTTCTCGCGGGTTGGAGCTTCGATGTGACTCTGAAATATGACTTCATCAGAGGGAGGAGCGTTTGGCACGTCACGCGCGTCGCGGAGGGCAGTGTCTTGAGTATTAGGGGAGCTAAGATCTTCGGATTCCCAGATGATTCGGTCTTGATCGCGAAACTGGGACTCTCCAAATGGAAGCGGATGAGCTTGGCGGAGCGGATTTGCGCGCGTGTCGGGTATGTGGCTACCAGGGTCGCGGCGAGTGCCGCGAAAAGCACGGTCGGGGCAGTAGCGAAAAGCAAGTTCGCGAAGTACTTTCCAGTGGCTATGGGCGGCTTGGGCGCTCTTGGAGTTGGGGTGTCCATTTACATTTACGGAGCTTGGGGGGAAGCCTTTGCTGACTCGCTGCAGGCCGCTGCCAACGGCTGTGATGCTGAGGATGTCCGTGTCGCGCTGGAGGAAAAGGTGAACGCAGTGGCTGCACTATCGAATCAGCTTGAGTCTGACCTGATGTCGGAAGTCATCATTGGTGGACTGGGTTCGATGATTTTCGGTGGGGCTGCAGCCTGGGCCATAACTGTGGGAGGTTTGGCTACGGCCTACTTTGCGATCACCGTTGTGAAGAACATGATGGAGGGCCCGATTGGCGACCATCTTCGAGTGGTTGCCGAGGTATCCGCTCTGGTAGAGGCCCAGACGGGCGCAGTTACGTGCGGCGACTTCGAGCTCCGCGACCCCACAACCGATCCCTACCCTGGGGGTGGCGGCGGTTCCGGCGGCGGAGGCGGTGGCTCCGGAGGCGGTTCTGGCAGCCACGATGGCGATTACGGCGGCGCGGCTGGTGGCAATGGGAAGGCTGGCGGTCACGCGAAGAAGGACGCGGGGGACGCGGCCCCGCCGAGTGATCCGATTGTGGTGGATACCGCGGGTGATGGGTTTTCGCCGACGGATTTGGCCGGTGGCGCGTATTTTGACTTGAACGTGGATGGTTACGCGGAGCGGGTGAACTGGGTTCGCGGGGACGACTGGGTGTTGGCTTGGGACCGGAACCGCAATGGGCGGATTGACAACGGACTGGAGGTTTTCGGGGATTCGACTCGGTTGGTTTCGGGGGCGGCTGCCGGGTCTGGTTATGCCGCGTTGGCTGAGCTGGACTCGAATGGCGACAGGGCGATTGATCCGGGTGACACGCTGTGGCCTGATCTCGTGTTGTGGGCGGACGTGGCGAATCTTGGCAAGACCGATGCGGGCGAGCTTCGGAGTTTGGACGAGTCGGATGTGAAGTCGATTTCGTTGGAGACGTCCCGGTTGGATCAGACGGTGGACGTTGGCGTGGTGTTGGGGGAGGCGTCGCAGGTGGTGTTTGGCGACGGTTTGGCGCATCAGGCGGCTGAGTATTGGGTCAGCGCGGTGGATTGGGACACGGTGGAGCCTGATTTGGATGATGGCGCGGTGGTCCCGGCAGATGTGTTGGCGTTGCCGAACGTTCGGTCGTTGGGTTCGGTGCCTTCCCTGCGCAGGGCGGTGATGGCGGACCAGTCTGGCCGCCTGCGGCAGTTGATCGGATCGTTCACGGCGTCACGGGACACGGTCGAGCGGGAGGGGTCGGTGCGGGAGTTGGTGTTGCGGATCATGGGCGCCGACGAGGTGGCGTTGGGGAGTCGCGGCTCGAATTTCAACGCCCAGGAGTTGGCGGCCATCGAAGCGATTCTGGGCGGCAAGTTCAATGGCGTGTCCGGGCCGAACCCGAACGCCCAAGCGGCGCAGATCCTTCACGGCGTGTGGACGAGGTTGTTCGAGATCTACTATTGCGAATTGCTTTACCAGACCCACTTGCTGCCGATGCGGGAGGTTTTGAAAGAAGAGTTGATAACAGATGGTCGGCTGGATGTTGGCGGCGCCGTCAGTTATGTGGCGGATCTCCCCGTCGGCGACTCGGCTACGGGCGACATGGTTGCCGACCTCGGGCGGTTCTTGTTCTACGCCCAGCAGGGAGGCGTTAAGGGGCTCGACGCGTTGGCCGCAGCGTTGGGTCCGGCGAGTGTGGGCCTGTACCGAGACATGCCGCAGGTCGGCTCCATGATGTGGTTCGGCACCGACGGCAACGACACCCTGTCCACCACCGCGGGGTGGCCGACCGCGTACGGCATGGGCGGCAACGACACGCTGAACGGGTCAGCCGCCGCAGACGAGTTGTACGGCGGCGCGGGGAACGACAGGCTGAACGGAAACGCCGGCG
>JAITFE010000077.1 GCA_031281585.1 Bifidobacteriaceae bacterium
CCGCGCTCAAGGCCTGACCAGTCGTAAACCAGAGTCCTGGCGGCCAGCCACATGTCAAAGCGCCTCGACGGCTCAACGTATGACGGCGAATCCACTCGATCCCTAAACAACGCGACCAACTCGGCCCTCGCGGTCTGGGCGAACCACCGCCATGTGCTCATCTTCGCTCGACCGGCTCCGGGTCCGGGGCCACAGGCAGCGGCCCGAAGTACTCGGCAGGAAGGTTACGCCCGTATGGATGATCCGCGTCAGCAGGTGCGAGCCAGGCCAGGTACTCCCAGGCTCCCTCGCTGCACAGAGTCAGGTTGCCGTCGGAATCCCATACGGAGTAGTTGTCTCGTTGAAAACGCTGTATGCGGCGAATCTCTTGGCCGGTGGCGGGGTCCCAGAGCCGGACCGTATCGTCGTCGCCGCCGGTGGCGAGGGCGGTCCCGTCGGGGGACCACGCCACCGCCCGGACCCAATCGGTGTGGCCTTTGAGGACGGCGGTGGTTTGGCCGGTGGCGGGGTCCCAGAGCCGGACCGTATCGTCGTCGCCGCCGGTGGCGAGGGCGGTCCCGTCGGGGGACCACGCCACCGCCCGGACCCAATTGGTGTGGCCTTTGAGGACGGCGGTGGTTTGGCCGGTGGCGGGGTCCCAGAGCCGGACCGTATCGTCGTAGCCGCCGGCGGCGAGGGAGGTACCGTCGGGGGACCACGCCACCGCGTCGACCGGGCCGGTGTGGCCACCGATGTCGAGCCTGCCAGAGGTGGCGCCGTACTGTGGCACCGTTCGGCCTGGGTGAACCAGAACAACCGACGGGTCACCCGGCAGCGATGCAGGAGCGCTGACGCAGTCAATCCAGTGACTGTCGCGCAAGCTTGAACCAGTTAGTGAGGTGGCACGGAGATTGGCACGGCGGACGACCGCGCCGACGAGGTCGGCGCGGTCAAAGTTGGCGTTCTCAAGCGAACACTCGAGAAGATGAGCGCGGCGGAGGCGGGCGGCCGTAAAGCCCACGCGGGATAGGTCGCAGTCGACCAGGCGGGCGTCCGTTAGGTCCGCGCCGCTCAGGTTGGCCCCGCTGAGGTCCAGTGGACCCAGTTCAAGCTGCTCTCCGCGTAGGTTAACGCCCTGGAGGTTGATGCCGCGCAGCGAAGGCTCGGGATACTCGTGGGTTCGCGCGCGTAGTGCGTAACGGAGGATCAGAGTGTTGACCTGTGCCTGGGGCATCCGTACCCAACGTTCCAAGGTTGCGAGGAGTTCCAGGTGGTCTTCCGCAGTGACGAGCGACTGGCCCAGGAAGTCCAAGGTTTCCGCGCTGGGGCATGGCATCTCCCAGGCCGACGGATTGTCACTGCGCAGATTGGTAACCAAGTGCTCGGACAGGAAAAACTCTTGCAGTGACGTGTGAGCGAACCGGAATACCCCCTTGTCCGGGCCTAGATCGACACGGCGCAGGAAAGTTGTGTTGCGCAGGTCTTCTTCTAGTAGATCGGGGTTCAAGTGGCCGTATCGACGCTTGAGGCGGGGTTGCTGTTCCAGCCATTCGTGGAGCCAGTCCTCAAGAGCGAGGGCGGGGAGCTGTGCTTCTTCAGCGGATGCGGAGCCCCTCCCGGAAGTGGCTTCGAGCCACAAGTGGGCGGCCAGCGCGGCCGCGAGGGCGAGTTTGTCTTCGCGCCGCTTGATGTGGTGTTTGCCTTGGTCGCGATCAAACCATTGGTTGGCCATCATGCGGTACAGCGTGCTGCCGTAGATCGGATCTCCTTGGGCGCGGGCTTTCTCGATCTCGGGAATCTGGTCGGCGACGAATCTGAGCGCGACTGGGCGGTGAGCCAACTCCGACAGATTGTGGACGGAGTTGATGGTGTCCAGAACGCGTTCGGCGTCGGACTCCGGCAGAACGGCGCGCAAGTACCTGGTCACTTGTTCGTCGGTGAATGGGAGTAGGAGCATCGACTCGAAGGCTTCGCTGGTCTTCTCGCCTCGCTCCTCGCCCGTGAAATGGTTCCGTTCGTCTCGCAGGGTTCGGAAATATTGGGTCCTTGACGAAATCAGGACCTTAGGCCTTGACGGACCATCACGGCCATCGGCTGGCACTAGCGATAGAAGACGGCGGGTGAATTCCGTTCCGTCGGCCTCGCTCAGTTTTACCAATGCCTCATCCAGGCCGTCAAAGATGATGAGCGCGCCTGCGCCGATCCAACTGCGGATCTGCTCGACTGAGCACAGGTCCAAATTGCCGTTGTGGCGCCAGCCTGCTTGGGCGCATTCGGCCATCACCTCATCGACTGTCGGCACTCGGTCGCGCAGCGCTGTGACATGGCGCAGATCGAAGTGCAGCGGCACCGGCCACGATTGGTCGGCCGAGCGGCGCTCAAGGATCTCTCTGGCCAGGCGCTGGCAGGAGATGGTCTTTCCCATGCCATATTCGCCGAGCAACACAAGACAACTGCGGCCTTCTGGGTCATGCGCCCAGTCCAACAGGGCTTGGAAGGCATTCGAACCCTGTGCGATCGCGCGTTCCTGTTGGGCGGGTGCGGCGTCCTTGGCAAGAGACCTGCGTGAGCCGTCCGGATTGTCGATCAGTTCCCGGATGCTATCCAGGTCCTTGAACCAGGGCGGCGGAAGGGGCGTTTCTGGGCGTGTCTTGATGAGCAATCCCGATCGCTCGACGGGCAGCGGTTCTTCGGATTCCCGACCCTCGACTTCCCAGCCACCCGCGTGGATGGCCGCATGGACCACCAAGGCGGCGTTGGCGGCGGCGCTCTCTTGGTCGCGGTCCTTGGTCGCAGTACCCTTCCGGCCGTCCCCCCAGTCGCAGATGGCCTTCACAACGATCCAAGGCACGCCGTCCTCGCGGGCCGGAAGCGAAAGGCCGCTTCCCTCCATCTCCCCGCCGATCACGTTTCCGTACAGCTTCTTGAGGCTTTCGCGGTAGTCGAGGTTGTCCACGAGTGGGCTGCCTGAGACCAGACGGCCGAAGTGGACCCGAGGCCACCCCAGTCCGGCCTGCGGGCCATTGAGTCGGCTCTGGTCAAGAGCGTAGATTCGCCGAAGCAACGATGGCGTCGCGTCGCGGCAGGTCCCGCGCGGGGTGAGGGTCCCGTTCGCGTTGATCCTTTGTAGGTCATAACCCTGGATGTCGCGGCTCACCAACACGTCGCCCATTCTCTGCTTCGCCGGGTTCATCCCGAACGCTATGCCGACGCCGATCAGGGCACGGGGCTTGAAGAGGCCGCATACGCGGTGGGCCGTGGCTTGCGTCTCTTCCTCGCCTTGGCGGCTGATCACCTGGATGACCTTGACGCCGCCATGCTCGCCCAAGTCGTAGTACGGCAAGTCGTCCTTGAACCGCAGTTCCGCACGCGGGGCGAACCTATCGCGCACCGCCTTGGTCTCGTGCTCGTTGAATGTCACCAGCACAATCGGCGTGTTCAGCAGCAAACCGGGCGGCCGCTCGGCCAGGGCACCAGGCGCGACTGCCGCCAAGTCCGGCGTGTTTGGTTGGGGTGCCGCTTCGTCGGGACCTTCGAACCACAGCAAACCGGGCGGCCGCTCTACCAGGGCACCAGGCGCGATTGCCGCCAAGTCCGGCGTGTTTGGTTGGGGCGCCACTTCGTCGGGACCTTCGAACCACACAAAGCGCTTGCCTGCGCCCGCTTTCTTGTTCTCCGTGATGCGCGCCACCAGGGGGAGGCCTGCCTCTCGAGCGGCGTCGTTGATTGCCTTGAGCAGCCTCTGCAACGCGTTGTTGGCGCTGTTGGTCTTCACCAGCGGCCACAGCTTCTTGTGGAGCGTGGCCACTACGACCCGGCCGTCCTGTCCCAGAAGCTCCACTAAGACTGTGGCCGCGTCCTCTGCGCTGCCCAGCGGCAGTTTCTTCAGTGCCTTGTGTACCGCATATTGCGACAAGACAGTGGCCACTGTGACTCCTTTCGACCGACAGCGGTGAACGTGCCGACAAGGCCCGAAACCTACACAAGAACAGCAGAAAAACGACAAAGAGCAGAAGCGGAACCGGGCATATCGGCAATCGGAACACTCAAGAAACGGAATACGCCAATTCCGCAGCTGCCATCGCGACCTGCGCCCAAGATGAAGCGGGAATACGGCTGTCCATTTCGAAGGATCGCTCGCGGGGTTTGGGCGCCGCAGAATCGACCAGCTTCTGCGCGCGGGCCTACGCTCATCAGGAGGATAGGCCGCATACCGTCTGCTGACACCACCAACTGCGGGGAGAGTGGTCGTAGCCGTGCCGTAGGCGCGGGTTTGCCCAAGAAGCCATGCGAACGGCGCGAGCTCATTCGGAGGTTCGCCCTTGAACTCTTCACAAGCGTAGTCCCTTTGAGGCACACTTTCGCCGAGTCCTCGGCGTTCCGATGCCCAGAGGAGGGCGATCCGAGTTTCCCAGAAGACCGCTCCTGACCGCTTCAACTGTCTCATCCATGGTTCGATGAACTACGCAAAGAGTGTCCATCAGCGGTGTGGGCAAATCGGCTTCGGTCAATCCACCAAGGAGGACAGGGATGATTCTGAATTCTTCGCTTAGACTTCTTGAGATGGCAACGTTGAGTTCTTTTCGGACCCAAGGTTTGCAGATGCTCGCCTCGGACAGCAAAGCAACCAGAGCCCCCGCAGGTTGGATGCCATGAACGAAAACCCCCTCGATCAACGAGTCCCCGGGTACCAACTCCCATTCGTCGAGCCAAACGTTAACGCCCGTGCGACGCAGTGCAGTCGCGAGCTCCCGTGCAAAGGATTTGTCCTCTGACGCATGGCAGAGGAATGGTCCAGCCGCTTCACCTTGACTTCCGCCAGACGGCTGCTGCCTGCCGACGGCAAGGTGTCGGGCGTCGTCACGGGGAAGACGTTCGTCTTGAGTGCGCGGTGCCGCTACTTCCAGTTGAACAGTCAAGATTGACATGCATATGGCCATTCCGGTGGGCGCGGTAACCTCAGCGACCACTTCTGCAGCCGGAAATCCCACGGCAACTCGCGCCTCTCCGCCTCGAGCCGCCGCATAGCTGGTCGGCAGTTCGGACAGTAGCCCGTCCGGTCCACGCTCCCGGTTCTCCCAGCCTTCCAGTCGGACCCGGCCAGCGGCCGGAGCCCGTTTGCTGCCCAACTGCCCTTCTTTCGACGGTCTATTGGATGGATGATTGGGCAAGTGCGCGGCCATCATGATCCCTTCCTTAGTCTTGTTGCGCGCAACGCTACCATGATTGAGCCCAGGGCGCAATGCAATACACAGGGAATGAGAGGGAACGAGGTTGTTGCCGAGTGTTCCTACAGGTGAAACGGGGAAACGACAAGGTGCAATAGCTCACCCAGTGTCGACCTCGTTGCTCCTGAAGCAGAGGTTTGCGTCCGCGAGCCGGAAGGGTCTCGACACCGCTGAGCACGGCAGCGGCTTCCGGCCTGGAAAGCGCTGGCTCAAAGCCCTCCGCAGCGTTCGACCGAAGGGATCGGGCTCAGGGCGCTGAAATACGCCATGGAGACGGTATCGAGGTTGTCATCCGGGAAGCTCAGTTCGACCGCCACGGGCAACCCGCAGCCGACACCGTAGATCCACGCCGGCTCCTCCGGGTGGCGGGCTTGTCACTTGACCCCTGAGGAGTAGACCTCGGACAGCCCCACGGCCTGTGCGGGACCCAAGTGCGCAAGTCCGTGTCCTACAGGTCCGGCAAGTAGTGGGCCAACCATCGCGCGGCCAACCAGCCGCGAGTCACGACGCTCTGATGGCTCAACCGAGGATTTCGGATTCGGCTGGGCCCTGACCAAGAGGTGGAAATCGATCGTGAGGAACTGGCCGAGCCCTCGCCGCTCAGCCACTCGCGCCCCTCAGCCTACCGCCGCAGAGCGGTGCCCATGGGCGCGTCCAGAATGGGCCGGGACGAAAATGGGGGCGGTACCTATTTCCGCCGGAAATAGGTACCGTCCCCATTTTCGTTAGCGGGGGGTTGGGTCCGCGAAGGCTAGTTTGGCGATTTCTCGGGCCTCCGCGTCTGGTTCCATGAAGACCGGGGCGGTCCAGGAGTAGCGGACGCGCCAGCCTGTGGATTCCAGGATTGAAGGCCAGAAGCGGATCTTAGCTCTCAGGGACGCCTCGGCCATGAAGGCCCTGTCGTCCGTCATGACGGCCACGACCTCGCGGGCCGGGCCCGGATCCGGGCGGACGGCCAGTTTGATCCAGGGGCCCTGCTCCGGGCCGTAGTTGGCGGTGACGTGGGTGCCGCGGCGCTCCACGCGCCGGGCCAGGTCCGCGAACAAGGCGTCGGAGACCTGCGGGCCGGAGAGCGGCAAAGCCTTGGGGTGCGCGGCGGCCGTGAGCACGTCCTTGAACAGGTGCGGGCCGGCGCCCTTCAGGCGGTCGTCGTCCAAGTCCTCCGGGGCAAGGGAACTCACCACCGTGAGGCGCCGCCGGCCGGCCAGCAGCGCGTCGGTCAGCAAAACCGCGCCGAAATCGCCCGCCAAAAGCCCGAATTGGTACATCACCGCGCCGCGCGGCGACTTGGCCAGACCCGGAGCGAAGATGACCGCGTCCCGGCTGGCCCCGACGGCCTGGTCCACCGGCGCGACCAGCAACGGCTCCAGCCCGGTCTGCGCCAACGCGCGCGTGAGGAGTTGGTTCCCGGCCTTCGCCGCATGCTCCAACGCCGCCCGGACTCGGACGGCGTGTTCGGGGGTGGCGGTGAAGACCGCCAGCGACTCGGCGGGCCAGCGGGTCAAGTGCGCGTCCACCAAGGCCACAGCCGCCTCGACCTCCGCCGTCGGGGCGTCAATCCGGTCGATCCGGCTGGCGCTGCCGCTCGCCTGCCCGTTGCCGGGCACATGCGTCCAGGTGATGCGCGGCTCGTGGCCCCGGTTCGGCAACGCCGGCCCCAGAGTCGAATACCCCTGCGCCTCGAGCAGCGACGTGACCCGCAGATCGCGGGCGTTCGCGGATGCGGGCAGCGCCACGTGCGGCAGGAACTCGGCGGCGGCGCCGGTCAGCGTCAAATTGGTGGTCCGGGAGGCGTCCCCAATGATCAGGGCCTGTTTCCCCCGCGCCAAAGCGGAGGCGGCCTGGGCGGGCGTCAAGGAATCGGCCCCGTCCACAATCACCAGGTCGACCGGCGGCGAACCCAGCTCCCGCAGCGGCAAGGCCTGCGGCACCATCACCGGGCCGGCCAAAATGCACGGCCGCGCGGCCAGGCCCACATCCGGCGCCTGCGCCAAAGCCGCCCGCAACGACGTGCCCGGCTCCAAATGCGACAGCTTGAACAACTGCGCCGGGTACGCCTCCGCCGCGCGGTCGCGGGCCGCGACGGCGGCCGCCCTGATGGGCAGCGGCTTGGTGGCGGTGTGCGCAATGTCCAACTCGCGGTAGGAGTCAACCAGCGCGGTCAGCGTCTGCCCGCCCATCGCAGACAGGGACGGGTTGTCCGCCAGCGCGTGCGTCAGCACGGAAGACCACCACGCGAAGTCGACTTCCTGCACAACGGCGGAGGTCAACGCCTCCGCCTCGACCCCGGTCCCGCCCAGCTCCGGCCCCGCCTGACGCGCCAGCAGGTCCTCCAGCAGCGGCCCCAACCCCGCCGCGCGCAAAGACGCGGCCAACTGGTTCAACTCCGGCACAAAGTCCATCGAGTCGCGGTCCACATGCAGCTGGTTCAAAAGCTCCGTCAGCTCGGTGAACTCAAGCTCCGCCAGCGGCGTGTGCCCGTCCGCCAATGCCTGGTCCAAGCCCGCGATGTCCTCCCGGACCGCCTCATACTCCGCCTCGATCTGCGGCATTCCGACGGGCAGCTTGGGCCACGGCACGGTGGGAGACCAGCTCATCCAAATGTTCCGCTGCTCCTCGACCTGCACCAGCGCGCCATGCAAGTCCTCGACCTGCAAACCCGGCCGCACCAGGTCCCGCGCCTGGCGCCGCAGCCGCCGCCGAGTCCGCCGCGACTGCTCCACCCCGTTCGCCGTCCGCCATTCCGGCGTGGCCGTCGCCGCCACCATGTCACCGGGCGAGCGTTCGAAAATCTCCGGAATGAACTGGTCAAGTGCCTGGCGCACGCCGCGCAGCATGCCCAGTTGCTCGCCCCAGCCCGCCAAAGTGGTCGATTCGTTCAAGCCGGTCCGGCTTGTGACCTCCCGCATGTGCGCTATGGTCCGCGACAGCGACCCGCCCCGCAGCCGGTCCAGCCGGTCCAGCAGGGCCGCCGCCGTCTCCGCGTCCGGGGCCTTGGCGTTCAGCCACGCCGTCACCTCCGGGGTCAGCTTGAACATCCCCAGTTCGGTGGCGCGCCGCAGGTTCGCCTTCGCGGCCGCCCGCGCCTCGGCGTTCAACGCCGCCACCGCCGGGCGCTCAAGTTCGCAGGCCGTCCGCGTGTCCGGCGAGTCCTCCGTGATCTGCGCCAACGCCTGCAACGCGTCGAACGGGCTGACCGCGAGCCCCGGCAGCGGGTCGTGCAAGTCCCCCAGGTAGTTGGCGATTTGGTCCGCCCTGTCCGCCAGGGCAGTCCGAATTTGCCCGATGCCGTCCGGGTCCACCACCGGAGCCCCCACCTGCAGCCCCGCAACCAGGTGAACCAGCGACTTCTCGCGCCAGTCGGTGCTCGGCTCCAGGTCCAACAGGCACTCGCCCAGGCCGAAGGCCCGAAGCGTCTTGGCCACGGCGCGCTTCGCCCCGGCCACCCCGGAAACGTACAAGACGCTGCGGCCGGACCCGACGGCATCGGCCGCGATGGCCGCGACGGTCGCCGCGACGGGGGCGCCGGCGGGCGCGTCCACCAAAGCCGAGACGCCGGCCGCCGCCACGTCGAGCACGTGCATTTGGGAAACGTTCAAGTCGCCCACGCCGCGCTCGTGGTCCGGGGGCCGGTCGAAGGCGACCACCGGCGGCAGCGGCTGGCGGGCCAACTGCGAGCGGGACTCCAAGTCGCCCGCCAGGGCGGCCACGACCGGCTGGCTCATCAAAATGGGCCGCGACTCCTCCAAGTCCGCCGCGAGGACCTTGCCGGGGTGCTGGAACACGCCCACGATCAGCTTGTTCCGGACCCGGAAGTCCTCGAACACGGCCTGGCCCATCGCGGAGATGGCGTCCAGAACGGGCGCGGGATTAAAGGACGTCCCGGCCATAGCGTCCCTGGCCATGGCCGCCGGGTCCAGGGGAATCCCCAAGTCGGCCAGGGTCCGGGTGAGCTCCGGGTTGATCTCCAGGGTTGGCTCCAACTCCAGTTCCATGCCGTGGCGCCCCTCCGCCAGGACAATGGGGCGCAGCATGACCGGCACGCGCCGGGGCACGGCGGCGCCCGTCTCCGGGTCGGATTGCGTCCACAGCGCAATGCCCAATCCCAGGTGGGTGGGCGGCAAGCCGTAGGCGCTGGCGTGCTGGTCGGCTTTGGCCTTGAGTGCCTGCGCGGCGGCGGACGCCTTGACGTAGGCCGCCTTGTCGCGGACCAGCGAACTCAGCGCCGTGGTCCGCCCCGCGTACAGTTGGGCAATCCCGGATGGGTGCGCCAGGGTCAAATCAAGGACCACATTGCCCAGCGCGGCGATGTCCACCTCCGCGCTGGTGCCGCCAAGTTGGCCCAGTTCATCATTCCAAGCCGCGAATGTTTGTCCTAAGTGCGCGGCGCGCAGGTCGCTTGCGGTCACGGGACGCGGACCAGTCGGCGCCGGGGCCTCAGGTTGGCGTTTGCGACCGGCTAAAGCGAACAAGGCAGGCCTCACCCGCACCACGCTAGGCTGTTTTCGGCCCCAAGGGTGGGAGATCCGACGGCGATGCCGCGCATACGGACCCCGACCCCCGTCCAGTCCCAGCAGCCGGCCAGCACGCGCGCAGGCGGGTCCCGCCGCCGCGACGGCCTAGACTATCCAGGTGGTGACGCCGACCGGGCGCGGCTCTGATTCGTCCGGCAAGGCGACTAGCCAACCAAGGGCGGAACCAGCCACGCGATCGGCCCAAAAGGAGAGAAATGGACCCGAGCCAACTGCCTGCCTTCCCACCGGGCAGTTCCGGGGTGGCGGGTGGCGGCCGCCACGCGGTCGCCCCGGCCAGCGCCGTCCCGGCCGCCGCGCCCCCGGCTCCGGCCCCGGCCCCGGTGCCAGGTTCCCTTCCGGCCCGCGTCGCCCCGGCGAACGCCGGCGCCCGTGCCGCAAGCGCCCCGCCGGCCCCTCCCGCGCCTACTCCTGCGCCGCCGCCTCCGCAGCGCCAACCGGCCGCGGGTGGCCAGACGCTGACCCCTGAAGCCGTCGCGCAGGGCGCCCAGGCGATCGCCGCCAACATGGCGCGGGTCATCACCGGCAAGCAAGAGGCCATCGAGTTGACGGTGACCATGTTCCTGGCGCACGGCCACGTCCTGATTGAAGACGTGCCCGGAGTAGGCAAGACCATGCTGGCCAAGTCCCTGGCCGCCTCTGTGGGCGCGTCCGTCAAACGGATCCAGTTCACCCCGGACCTGCTGCCCTCAGACGTGACCGGCTCGCCCATCTTCAACCAGGCCACCCGGCAGTTCGAGTTCGAGGCGGGCCCGGTGTTCGCCAACATTGTCATAGCGGACGAGATCAACCGCGCCTCCCCCCGCACCCAGTCCGCCCTGCTCGAATGCATGGAGGAGGGCCAGGTCACCGTGGAGGGCACCACCTACGCGCTGCCCAGCCCGTTCCACGTTGTGGCGACCCAGAACCCAATCGACATGGAGGGCACGCACGCCCTGCTTGAGGCCCAGCGCGACCGTTTCATGGCCCGGATCGGCCTGGGCTATCCGGACGAGGAAGCCGAGCACGTCATGGTGCGCGCCCGCGACCTGGAAGAGCCCATCGCGGCGATCCGGCCGGTGGCCTCGCTCGCCGCGGTCGCGCGGATGATGGACGCCTGCCGCCGCACCTATGTGGCCGAGCCGGTCAGCCGGTACGCCGTCGCCTTGACCAGGGCCACCCGCCACAGCCCCGCCCTGACCCTGGGGGCCTCCCCGCGCGCCGCCGTTCACTTGCTGACCGCCGCCAAAGCCCTGGCCGCCGTCCAAGGGCGCGGCTACGTCATTCCCGATGACGTCCAGAGCCTCGCCGTCCCCGTCCTGGCCCACCGGGTCATGCCGGTGGCGCCCGCGCGCGGCGCGGAGGCGATCACCCAGGCCGCCGGGATAATCCGCGACTGCATGGCCACGGTGCCGGTGCCGATCGCCGCCGAGCGCTAATGACCGCGAAGCGGCGCCTGAAACCGACCGGTCGCGGGCTGTGCTTGGCGTTGGCGGGGCTGGCGTTCCTGGCGCTCGCCTTCGTCTTTGAGCGCTCCGACGCGCTGATGGCCGGGGTCATCCTGATCAGCGCGTTGGCGGCCAGTTGGGTTTGCGCCCGTTTCGCCCGGCCGCCGGCCGCCTTTGTGCGGAGCGTGACCTCCGGGACGCTGGCGCCTGGCTCCCGCGTGGAGGTCCGCCTCACCCCGGTGCCGTCCAGCGGATTCGTGCCCGCGCCGGACTGCGTCCGCGACCGCACGCCCTGGTTGGAGGCGGAACTGGCCCCCGATCCGACCGGCACTTCGCTGGGGTACGCTTTCGCGGCCGCCCGGCGGGGCGTGTACCAGGTCGGCCCCGCGCAGATCGCCGTCCCAAGCCCGCTTGGCCTCTTCGCCGTCACGTACCTGACCGCCCCGTCCGCAGAGGTCCTGGTCGCCCCCAAGCTGGTCGACGTGGACGTGACAATGCCGGACGCCGAATCCGACATCCCGCAACCCCGCACGCAAGTCGGTGCCGAACGGGTGACCGAACCGGCCGCCGTCCGCGACTACCAGTCCGGCGACCCCCGCCGCCTGGTCCACTGGAAGGCGACCGCCCGGCGCGACCGTCTGATGGTTCGCGAGGTGGTGTTGCGGGGCCTCCCCCAGACATGGGTGCTGGTGGACAACGCCGCCCCCGCCGCAGATGACGGCGAAGCCGCCTTGTCCCTGGCCGCCTCGGTCGCGTTGAGGCTGCTCCGCGCCGGCCACACCGTGCACTTGACCTACCTGGACGCCTCGCGCGGCCCGGACCTGCGGCTTGAACCGGCCGGCGGATCGGCCCCGCTCCTAGCCGCCTTCGCGCGGATTCAACTGGCGACCCCGGATGAGGGCGCGGCCCGGACAAACGGGCGCGGCCGCGGGGCGGCCCAAGCAAGCCGACCGCATTCGGGCGGGGGCGCCCCCCCGGACGCGGCGGGCCCCGCCGCTGAGGTCCCGTCCCTTAGCCGGAGGCTGTTAGCCGACCTGGGAGCGCGCGGCGCCGTGGCCCCCGTCTACGGGGCATTCGCCCAGGCGGACGCCAGCGTCATGGCGGAACTGGGTCGGCTCGCGGCGGTGGCCCGGCCCGGCCAGCTCTGGTTGACGGGGGAGGCGCTGGCCCAGGCGGCCGATCCGCTCCGCACGCAAGGCTGGACGGTGGTGGGAGCCGGATGAACAGGGTCCGTCCAGGCGCGCTGGGCGCCGCCGTGCTCCTGTACCTGTCGCTGGCGGTGCCGGTGACCCACCTGATCCAAGGCTCGAACTGGTTCGGGTGGTACGTCGGATTCGGCTTCATGGTCTTCGCGGTGGGCCTGATAGGCCGGTCGCTTGGCCTGGCCAACGGCCTGGTCGGCGTGATCCAGGCCGCGTTGGTGCCTCCCGCCCTGACGGCCGCCTTCGCGGCGGATGTGGCCTGGGCCTGGGTCATCCCGAACGTGCGGGTCTGGGATCGGTTCACCGACTTGGGCGCGGACCTGGGCCGCGCGTTCTTGCTGGAGGCCAGCCCGCTGGCGGCCGGCGAATGGATCTTCGCCTTTGTGGCGCTCAGCGGCGCGGCGCTCGCCTGGGTCTTCGACTGGTACGTCTTCACGGTCCGGGCACCCGCTGCCACCGGGCTGTTCGCGGCCCTGGTCGGGGTGGTGGCGGTGGCGTTCGTCCATCCTGGTCTGCCGCTCACCACCTTTGTGCCCATGACTCTCGCGTATCTGCTGCTGTTGGTGGTCACCGCCACGGGCGCGCGTCCGCGCCTGGCCGGGGCGGCCATCGTGGCCGGAGCCGTGGCGCTGGGTCTGGCCGCGGGGCAGGTGACGCCGGGGCTCGGCATCGGCGGCTTTGTCCACGGCCGCGACCGCGGCGACGTCCACATTGGCGGCGACAACCCGCTGGTCGACTTGGGGAACGACCTGCGGGCCAGCCCCAGCACGGAGGCGCTGCGCTATGTCTCCTCGGTTGGGCCGGTCTATCTCCGGCTGACCTCGCTGGCCCGGTTCGACGGCACCACCTGGCTGCGCCGACCCGCCGAACAGCGCTTCTACACGCCCGGCGGGGACGACTTCCCGCCCGTGCCCGGCAGCGACGAGGCGTTGGCCGGGTCTGAGGCCGTGATCGGCGTTGAGATCGTCGACCTCAACTCGGACTGGCTGCCCGTGCCTTACCAGCCGATCGGCCTTCAAGGCGTGGGCTGGCCGCTGCGGGTCGACGCGGACGATTTGACCATGTCCTTCATGGAGGGACGGACCGAGGACCAGTCCTACTCCGTGCGGGCCTGGCGGCCGGATCCCGCCTCGGACCAGGCGCGGGCGCTGGCCGCCCAGCCCTTGACCCCCCAACAGCTCGCGCAGCTTGAGCCCGCCACCGCGGTGCCGGAGGACCTGCCCGCCATCATTGGCGAAACCGCCCGGGACGTGGTCGCGGATGTGGGCGAGGACCCGTTGGCGCGGGGGCTCGCCCTGGAGGACTACTTCCGGCACTCCGGCTTTGTCTACTCGATGTCCACGCCCGCGCGCGAGGGCTACGACGGGGATTCGGGGGACGTCGTGGCGCGGTTCTTGGAGGTCAAATCCGGTTACTGCGTCCACTTCGCCGCGGCCATGACGTTGATGGCGCGGGATCTGGGCATTCCCGCCCGCGTCGCGATCGGCTACCTGCCGGGCAATCCCGTGTCCAAGAACGGGGACGCCGTCCAGTACTCCGTCGCCGCCGACCGCTTGCACGCCTGGCCCGAGTTGTACATCCCCGGCTCCGGCTGGGTTGGCTTCGAGCCGACCGTGTCCCGGGGGGTCGCCTCCGGCTACCAATCCGCCGCGCCGTCCGCCCCCGCGTCGCCGTCGGCCGGCCCCGTCTCGCCCCCGCCTTCAGCGTCCGCCTCGCCTTCGCCCAGCCCCTCCGCCTCACGCCTTCCGTCGCCCTCCGCCAGTTCGGGTCCCGGCCCCGCCTCCGATCCCGCCCCCCGCGCCCCGCTCACTTGGCAGGTTTGGAGCGCCGGAGCGGGCGCCGTGCTGCTCGCGGCCGCCGCCGCGCCGGGGCTGTGGCGGATGGCCCTCCGGCGGCGTCGGCTGCGCGGCGGGTTGGCCTCGCTGTGGACCGAGGTGGTCGCCACGGCGGTCGACTTCGGCATGACGGCGCCGCCTTCCCGCACGCCCGCGGCGGTGGCCAGTTCGTTGGCCTCGTGGCTGGACGATCACGGCGAGTCCCCGGCCGCCCGCTCGGCCGAGCGCCTCCAAGACGCCCTCGAGCTGACGGTCTACGCCCCGCCGCCCGCCGCCGCGCGCCCGAACGCCGAGAGTCTTCACGACGCGCGGTCCGTCCTTCGGGGCCTGCGCCGCCCCCAGCCGCGCCGCACCCGCCTGGCGGCCTGGTGGTTCCCGCGCTCCACCCGCCGCCGCCCCCGAACCCGCTAACCGGCCGCCGCTTGTCCGTTTCTCCCCGAAGCGGCGGTTTTCGGCTTGCTTTGGGGAGTTCCGGACAGGTCCCCGTACGCGGCCCGACCCGGCCGGTCCGGTGACCTGGGATGATGCCGTGGGCCGGGTCGGCGGCGTCGGCGGCGGTTGTCCGTTTCTCCCCGAAGCGGCGGTTTTCGGCTTGCTTCGGGGAGTTCCGGACAGGCCCCCGGTCGGGCGCGGAACGGTCAGGTCCGCTGACCTGCGCCGATGCCGTGTGGCCGGTTGGCGGCGTCGGCGGCGGTTGTCCGTTTCTCCCCGAAGCGGCGGCTTTTGGCTTGCTTTGGGGAGTTCCGGACAGGGCCCCTTACGCGGCCCGACCCGGCCGGTCCGCTGACCTGCGCCGATGCCGTGGGGTGGGTTGGCGGCGTCGGCGGCGGTTGTCCGTTTCTCCCCGAAGCGGCGGGTTTTGGCTTGCTTAGGGGAGTTCCGGACAGGGCCGCTTGCGCGCCCGGACCTGGCCGGTCCGCTGACCTGGGACTTTGCCGTGTGGCGGGGTGGCGGCGCCGGCGGCGGTTGTCCGTTTCTCCCCGAAGCGGCGGGGGTTGGCTTGCTTTGGGGAGTTCCGGACAGGTCCCCTTGTGCGCCCGGACCTGGCCGGTCCGCTGACCTGGGACTTTGCCGTGTGGCGGGTGGGCGGCATCGGCGGCGGATGTCCGTATCTCCCCGAAGCGGCGGGTGTG
>JAITFE010000078.1 GCA_031281585.1 Bifidobacteriaceae bacterium
CCTGACCGAGATCTTCACCGACGAGGGCGTGGGCACCATGGTGGTGGACCCGCCCGCGCCCGTTCCCGCCAAGGAGACGCCCGATGCCGTCCAATGACGCCGCGCTCGCACAGTACCGGAAGCGTCTGCTGCCGGTTTTCAGCCCCGCTTTGACGCTGGCGCGGGGGGCGGGGACCCGGGTCTGGGACGCGGACGGGCGCGAATACCTGGATCTGTTGGGTGGGATCGCCGTCAACTCGCTCGGTCACGCCCACCCGGCCTGGGTGGAGGCGATCGCCGGACAGGCCGCCACCCTGGGGCACATCTCGAATCTTTACGCCTCCGAGCCGCAGGTCGACCTGGCGGGGCGGTTGCTCCAGATCACGGGTGCGGAGTCCGGGGGCCGCGTCTTCTTTGCCAACTCGGGGGCCGAGGCGAACGAGGCCGCGCTCAAAGCCGTCCTGCGCCGGGATGGCGAGCGGCACCGGCTGTTGGCCCTGGAGGGGTCCTTCCACGGCCGCACCCTGGGCGCGTTGTCGCTGACCGCCAAACCGGCCTACCGGGCGCCTTTCGCCGAATTCACGGGCCCCGCCCGGTTCTTGGAGCCGGGCGACCTCGCCGCCTTGGAGGCGGAACTGCGCGCGGGGGACGTCGCCGCGCTGGTCCTGGAGGTCATCCAGGGCGAAGCGGGCGTGATCCCGCTCCCGGACGGATACTTGGCCGCTGCCAGGCGGCTGACCAGCCAATACGGCGCGCTCCTGTGGATCGACGAGGTCCAGACCGGCATTGGCCGGACCGGCGCGTGGACGGGCTACCTCAACCCCGCGCTGGGCGGCCCGCTGCGTGGCGCGGAAGGTTTGGCGGCGCGGACGGCGGACGCGGCGGTCCCGGCGGTGGCCTGGGACGCCGGCCCCGCGCCGACCGCGGGCTCGCCAGACCTGGTCACACTGGCGAAGGGCCTGGGCGGCGGCTTCCCAATCGGGGCGATGGTCGCCATGAACCAGGCGGCGGCGGGCCTGCTGCGCCCCGGCGACCACGGCAACACGTTCTCCGGGGGACCGCTGGCGTGCGCGGCGGCGCTCGCCACGCTGGCGACCATTGAAAATGAGGGGCTGATGGCGCACGCGGCCGAATTGGGGGCCGCCTGGCGGCGGGACCTCGCCAAAGTGCCAGGCGTGAAGGCGACAAGGGGGGCGGGGCTGCTGGTCGGCATCGTGCTCCAAACACCGAACGCGCCGCAACTGGTGAAGGCGGCCCAGGCGGCGGGGTTCCTGGTGGGCGCGACCGGGCCGGAGACGTTGCGGCTGGCGCCCCCGTTGATTCTGACCCAAGACCAGGCGGCGCGGTTCACGGCCGCCCTGCCCAAGTTGATCAAGGAGGCGGCGTGACCGTTCGACATTTCCTCAAAGACAGCTCGGTCAGTCCGGCGGAGCAGGCCGAAATCCTGCGGCTGGCCATTGAGGTCAAAGCCGACCGGCTGGCGTACCAACCGCTGACGGGCCCCAAGGCGGTGGCGGTGCTGACTGACAAGCCGACGCTGCGGACCCAGGTGTCGTTCTGCGTCGGCGTGGCCGAACTGGGCGGCTACCCCATGTTCGTGGACGGGAAACTGGCCGGGGTGGGGCAGCGTGAATCGATCGCGGACGTGGCCCGGGTGTTGGGCCGGCAGGTTTCGGCGATTGTCTGGCGGACCTACGGCCAAGACCGGATCGAGGAAATGGCGGCCCAGGTGAACGTGCCGGTCGTCAACGCGCTGACGGACGACTACCACCCGTGCCAGGTGCTGGCGGACCTGCAGACGGTGGCGGAGCACGTGGGCGGAGTGGACCGGCTGCCGGGAGTCAAGCTGGCGTACTTCGGGGACGGGGCCAACAACATGGCGCAGTCGTACCTGCTGGGCGGGGCGGTGGCGGGCCTGGACGTGGTCATCGCCACGCCGGAGGCGTACCAGCCGAAGGCGTCCGTGCTGGCGGAGGCGGCCGCGATCGCGGCCAAGACCGGCGGCAGCGTGACGGTGACGGCGGACGCGGACGCGGCGGCGGCCGGCGCGGGGGTCGTGGCGACGGACACGTGGGTGTCCATGGGCCAGGAGTCGGACGCGGCGGCGCGCCGCTCGTCGTTCGTGCCCTACCGGGTGGACGAGGAGCTGATGGCCAAAGCGGACCCGAACGCGATCTTCATCCACTGCCTGCCGGCCTACCGGGGAAACGAGACGACGGCATCGGTCATCGACGGCCCGCAATCCCGTGTCTGGGACGAGGCGGAAAACCGCCTCCACGCCCAAAAAGCCCTCCTGATCTGGCTGCTGTCCCAGGCCGAGGCGTGAGATGACGGCCGCCGCCACCGTCCCCGCGACCAAGGCCGCCAGGCATGCGCTGATCAGGCGCATGATCCGGACCGAGGCGATCCGGTCGCAAACCCAACTGGCGGGGCGGTTGGGCGAGGCGGGGCTGGAGGTCACCCAGGCCACGCTCAGCCGCGACCTGGTGGAACTGCGGGCGGACAAGATCCGCCTGGCGGACGGGTCGCGGATCTACGCCTTGCCGGCGGAGGGCGGGGAGGGAACCTTGGAGGGCGACCTCAGCCGCGAGATGCTGGCGGCGCGCCTGCGCCGGCTGGCGGCGGAATTGCTGGTCAGCGCGGAGGGCAGCGCCAACATGGTGGTGCTCCGGACGCCGCCGGGGGCGGCGCACTTCTTGGCCTCCGCCATTGACCAATCGTTTTTCCCCGGCGTGATGGGGACAATCGCGGGCGACGACACCATTGTGCTGGTGACCCGCGCGGCGGACGGCGGGCCGGAGATCGCGGCCCGCTTCAACCAGTTGGCTAACGAAGGAGAAGGCTCATGACTGAGCGGGTGGTATTGGCGTATTCGGGCGGGCTCGACACTTCGGTGGCGATCGGCTGGATCGGGGAGGCGACCGGCGCGGAGGTGGTCGCGGTGGCCGTGGACGTGGGCCAGGGCGGGGAGAACCTGGAGACGATCCGCGAACGGGCGCTGGCCTGCGGGGCGGTGGAGGCCTACGTCGCGGACGCGCGCGACGAGTTCGCCTCCGAATACTGCATGCCCGCCTTGGCCGCGAACGCCCTGTACATGGACCGGTATCCGCTGGTCAGCGCCCTGTCGAGGCCCGTCATAGTGAAGCATCTGGTGCGGGCCGCGCGCCAGTTCGGGGCAACCACGGTGGCGCACGGCTGCACCGGCAAGGGCAACGACCAGGTCCGCTTCGAGGTGTCCATCACCTCCCTGGCGCCGGACCTGCACTGCATTGCGCCCGTCCGCGACCTGGCGTTGACCAGGGCGGCGGCGATCGACTACGCGGAGCGGAACCAACTGCCGATCGAGACCACCAAGTCTTCGCCGTTCTCAATCGACCAGAATGTTTGGGGCCGGGCCGTGGAGACGGGTTTCCTGGAGGACATCTGGAACGGGCCCACCAAGGACGTGTACACGTACACCGACGACCCGACTTTCCCGCCGGTGGAAGACGAGATCGTGATCCTCTTCTCCGAGGGCGTCCCGGTGGCGATTGACGGCGTGGCGGTGACGCCGTTGCGGGCCATCCAGGAGCTCAACCGCCGGGCGGGGGCGCAGGGCATTGGCCGGATCGACATGGTCGAGGACCGACTGGTCGGCATCAAGTCCCGCGAGGTCTACGAGGCCCCCGGCGCTATGGCCCTGCTCGAGGCCCACCGCGACCTGGAGGGCGTCACCATTGAGCGGGAGTTGGCGCGCTTCAAGCGCCTGGTCGGAACCCGTTGGAGTGAATTGGTCTACGACGGGCAGTGGTTCTCGCCGCTGAAGCGGGCCCTGGACGGCTTCATCGCCGAGACCCAGGAGTACGTCAACGGCGAGATCAGAATGACGCTCCACGGCGGGCGGGCCACGGTCACGGGGCGCCGCTCCGACACGTCGCTGTACGACTTCAACCTGGCGACCTACGACGAGGGCGACTCCTACGACCAGTCGCAGGCGCGCGGTTTCATCGAGATCTTCGGCATGCAGTCAAAGCTGGCGGCGGCGCGCGACGCGCGCCTGGGCCGGGGCGTCACGTTCTGACCAGGAGGGCGGACCCCGTCGCCAAGCGGAGTTGTCTACCGGCGTCAAGACCAGGTGGTTCGCAAGTTCAGGCGCGCAGAGCCGCTGCCGGCACCACGGCCACGCCATCCGGGCGCGTGTAGCCGGGGCCGGTTCCGGTGATCACGCAGAGTCTCGCGGGTTGGCCGACAGTTTGGGTGTCGATGGCCGCCACGGCGGTCTTCAGACTGGTGGCCGCAGCTTCGGCCTGCCCAGCGCCGAGCTTGATCTCGCACGCGACCCAGCCATTCGGGTAGTCCACGATGGCGTCGATTTCGCGTCCCGCCGAGTCTCGGTAGTGGTAGACCGCCCCCCGCTCTGGCGACGCGTAAACGCGCAGGTCGCGGACCACCATTGACTCGAAAAGCTGCCCCAGCGTCTTGGGTTCCCGGATCAGTTTCTCAACTGTGGCGCCGAGCGCCGCCGCTGCCAGCGATGGATCAACCAGATGGCGCTTGGGCGACCGCCGCAGCGTCGCCGAGTCCCGCAGGGCGGTGCTCCAGGCCGGCTGATCCTCCAGGATCATCAACTGTTCCAGTGCGCGCAGATAGGACGCCACCGTCTCACGGTTCAGTTTTTGGTCCGCGCCGCCCACGTCCTTGCCAAGCGTCACCAAGGACGCCTCGGTTCCCACATTGCGGGCCAGCGAACCCAGCAGCCGCCGCACCCTTGCCGGGTCGCGCCGAATGCCCGACACGCGGCTGATGTCCACTTCGGTCAGCAGGTCGAGATAATCCAGTACGTATTCGCGCGCTGTGTCCAGGTCGGCCCGGACAGCCGCCGGCCAGCCACCCCGAACCACCGCCGCGGCCAACTCGTCCAGGCCCCAACCGGGATCATCGGCTTCGACTGGGTCGCCTGCCCGGACCTGGGACCAGGCGACTTGACCGCTGGAGCGGCCTTGTTCCGCCAAGGCCATCGGTCGCATGCGGAGCACGGAAAAGCGACCCAATCCCGGATGGCGTTCAAGTGAGTCGTCCGGCGTGGCCGACCCGGTCAGAATGAACTGCCCTGGCGCCCCGCGATCATCGACTGCTCGTCGGACCAGGTCCCACAGCCGAGGTTGGCGTTGCCATTCGTCGAGGAGTCGCGGTGTTGCCCCGCGCAAGAGCCGTTCGGGTTCGGACTGCATCAACAACGGCACTGCGGGATCGGTCTCGACGCGCAGTTCGCTGGCGGCCTCCCGCCGCGCCGTCTCGGTCTTGCCGCAACCCTTGGGGCCTTCGATCAACACCGCGCCGCTGCGCCGCAACCGGGCCTTCAGTTCGGCGTCCGCCACTCGCGCCAAGTACTCCACCACCCGATTCTAACCGCATCCGGCGGTTTGGAGGCGATTCACCCGGCGGTTTGGAGGCGATTCATCCGGCGGTTTGGAGACGTTTCACCCGGCGGTTTGGAGACGAAGACAGGCCAGCGCCCGATGCCGTCACCCGGCCAGGCCCCGTCACCAGGCCGCAATTCCGCAGTCTGAGCGTGGGTCTATGTCGGCGCCACCGTCACCACCGACCAAGCTGGGCGCCCTTCCTCCCTCTGACCGCAACGTGCCCTTTCCGCTAGCATCAAGCGCTGAGGCAACGCAGCCGAGAGGAGAGTTTTCATGACCGCGCCTGCGCCTGGCGAACGCCGCAAACTGCCTTCCGTCGCCGTCAACGTGTTGTTCGCAATCGGCGTTCCCTACCTGACTATGTTCGCGTGGGTGAATCGCGCTGCCTGGCTTTGGGCGCTGGCCTTCGTGATCGCCTTGGCGGGCGTGGTGGTCCTTTTCTTGCGATTCACCAGGATGCGGATTCGCGGCAAGGCGATCACCGGCGGCATCGTGGCCATATTCGCTATTGTCATGGCAGTCACGGCGGGGAGCGACCCGAGTGTTTCGCGGATCACCGACAGGGAAGTCGAAGCGAAAGTGCAAGCCAGGTTCGGCGACCTACACGATTGGGACCCGACCTGCGCCGCCCGCGACCAGCGTTCCCAAGTTGCGGGGACCTATATTCTCTATAACCCCGCCACCCGCGAGACCAATTACAATCTCGTCACCCCCGGCAAGGTTGATGACATTGCCCTCATCGTTTTCACCCGTTCACAGATCGTCAACGACGGAACCTGGGTGGATGACGTCAGGGACAAGTCGGTGGGGGCCGCGCGGCACTGGGAACTGACAGCCACCCTGATGGCGGCCGACACCCGCCGCTGCCTGGGTCAGCGCACCTTTTCCGGCGGCGTCAACGATCCGGGCGGCGACCTGCCCAAGGTGACCACCGACAGCCGCGAGGTGTCCGAGTGGATCCGCAGCTTTCTGCGGTGACCAGCGCCTTTGGTGGGGTCCGCGCTGTCGGCGGCCTGTGGCGCCGGCGGCTCGGCGGGTGAGCCGGGGTTCACCCCTGGCGGGTGTTAAGGCGGGCGGCCCGTTTTGCGGGGCTCGCGGCGTAGCATCTTCGGAATGAGGTTCCCAAGCCCCGACCACGAACGCCTGGCCGCAGCGTTGCTGGGCGTTTCGCCTGGCGAGTTGCGGGCCCGCGCGCTGGCGGGCTCGCTTGAGTTGCCCGACTCGTATGCCAAGGCCGCCCGCCGCCTGGAGCGGGGCGAGCCGCTCCAATACGTGGTCGGCCGCGCACCTTTCCGCCACCTCGAGTTGACGATCGGCCCCGGCGCGTTCATCCCCCGCCCGGAGACGGAGGTCGTGGCCGGCGTGGCCGTCGAGGCGTTGGCGGCGTGGCCCGCCCCAGACCGCCTGGCCGTGGACCTTGGGACGGGCGCCGGCCCGATCGCGGCCGCGCTCGCCACCGAGGTGCCGGACGCGCGGGTGGTCGCCGTGGAGCGGGCGTGGGCGGCGGCCGGGCAGGCCAAAGACAACTTGGAGCCGTTGGGTGTGGAGGTAGTCATGGCCGATGCCGTCCACGTCGCCACCCCGAAAGGCCCACTTGCCGATTTGGCCGGCCGGGCGGCCGTGGTCGCCGCGAACCCGCCCTACCTCCTGCCGGACGCGGAGTTGGGTCCGGGGGTGGCGGAGTACGAGCCCCCGGCCGCGCTATTCGGCGGCGGCCCGGACGGCTTGGACACGCCGCTCGTCTTCTTGGCGGCGGCGGCCCGGCTGCTGCGCCCGGGCGGCACGCTGGTGATGGAACACGACCCGTCCCAGGCTGCCGCCCTGCGCCAGGCCGCCACTGCGGACGGCCTCTTCAAGGACGCCCAAACCGGCCTCGACTTGACGAACCGCGACCGCTACATCCGCGCGACCCGCGCGTAGCCGGACGCCTGCGTCATCGCGGCGGGCGCGCACACCGTGGCGACTTTCGACGCCAAATTCAAGGTGGCGGCCATGGCGGCTAGCTACGCGGTAAACCTGGGCGCGTAGCGCCCCAACGGCGAGGGCCGGATGCGCGCTGAGCGCTTGGGGTCCTCATTGCAGCTGACCGTTAGCACTCCCTTCGGGCCCGTCCGGGTCATCTGAACCGGGCGTCTCATGTTGCGCGCGGAGTTCGGAGACGATCCGCTCGAGCACGCCAATCCTCCGCTGGGTTGCCAGCGTGTCGGGGTGGTTGGGACCCAGCGCGGCAGCCTGGTCGGGCCACAGGGCTTTGTAGAACGCCAACGCCTTTTCCGGTTCGCCGGCCTTGGCGGTGTAGTAGGCGATCCTGGCGCGGGTAGTCAGCGTGTCGGAAGGGTGGGGCCGGGGGGGGGCGTTCGGTCAGATAGCAACGCCTTGTACAACGCCAACGCCTCGTCGAACCTGCTTGTCTCGTTCGCGCGGCTGGTTGTCCAAGCGCTGGCCGTGGCCGTGTCGGCGTGTCTGGTGAGCATGTCTGTCGCTTGGTTAAGTAGGGCCCTGTACAGTGCCAGCGCCTCCTCCCGCCTGCCGACTCGACCTGTGCAGTACGCGATCCGGATGCGGGTTTTCAGCGTGTCAGGGTCGCTGGGGCCGAGGGCCGTTGCTTGGTCGGATAGTAAGGCCTCGTACAACGCCAACGCCTCTTTCAGGTTGCCGACCTCCTCGGTGCAGTTGGCGATATTGAAGCGGGTGTTCAGGGTATCGCGGTGGTCTGAGCCGAGGACGGTCGCCAAGTCCGGTACGAGGGCGTCGTACAGTGCAAGCGCCTCTTCTAAGTTTCCAAGCGAGCCGATGCTGTAGGCGATCTGGGCCCGTGTAGCCAGCGTTTCTGGGTGGTTGGGGCCCAGTGCGGCTACCTGGTCGGTCCACAGGGCCTTGTACAGCGCCAGCGCCTTTTCCGGTTCGGCGGCTTTGGCGGTGGCGATGGTGACTTGGAGGCGGGTTCTCAGCGTTTGTGGGTGGTTGGGGCCCAGTGCGGCTGCCTGGTCGGTGCACAGGGCGTTGTACAGCGCCAGCGCCTCTTTCGATTCGCCGGCCAGGCCGGTGAGGTAGGCGATTTGGTAGCGGGTTTTCAGCGTTTCCAGGTCGTTGGGGCCCAATGCCGTTGCCTGGTCGGTCCACAGGGCGTTGTACAGCGCCAGCGCCTCTTTCGATTCGCCGGCCAGGGCGGTGCAGTAGGCGATCTTGGCGCGGGCCCACAGGGTGCGGGAATTCCAGTCTCCGAACTTGGGGTGGGAGTGCAGTCCCTTGGCTAGGGTTGCGGCCACCTTGCGGGCTCGCTCCCATTCTTTGAAACCCTCGTGCAGCCGCATGAGGCTTTCAAGTGCGTCCAGGTGTTGTTCGGAGCCCTTCTTTCTTCCTGCTTTGATGGCCTTGAGTACCTTGCGGTGTGCCTTGACCGCCTTGGCGTAGATTTCGCGGGCGGCGGCCGGGTGCCTTGGCAGCAACTCTGTTGCTTGGTGGGAGAGGAGCGCTGCCACATTGCCGCGCATCGCCACCGCCAGATCGGAACCCGGCCCGTGGTCCTCCTTGGCCTGCTTCGCTTGGGAACGCCAGTAGTCCAGCGCGGCGGCGTGCAATCCGGCGTCGATCAAGGCTTCCGTTGTTCTGGCCATCAGCCAGAGCGGTGGCTTCTCAAACTGCTCTTCGATCAGTTCGTGCAGTTCCTCAGCGTCCATCGCGCGGCGCTGAGCCGCCCAGCCCAAGTAGTCTTCTCGCCAAGTCTCCGGCGGCTGTTCATCCCAGCGGAGGTCCGTGATTGACCGCAAAGCTTCTACCCGCACCGACTCGGGCACTTCGGCCCAGTCTGAGTTGTAACCAGCCTTGATCTCATAGGACAACTCGTTGCGCACCGCCGTGCGCTGCGCGGCCGTCAGCGCCTCCCAGGGCTTGGATCGGAATGCGAAGTCGCGGGCGGCCTCGTGCGCCCTGGGCGTGGCGAACCGCATCAGGCCGTCCGTTCCAACCGACGTCCAATCGGTGGACTGGAGGCCATCTGGATTCACATCCGCCAGGTCGCAGGCGTCCAAGAACCAGGTTTTCGGCGCGATGGCGCCCAGCAGCGCGGCGACGGCGAGCGGTTCCGCCACGTTGTCCGGCAGCCTCTCCAGTTGTTCCTCCAGCGCGTCATCGACCGGCTGGAGTGGCCCCGGATCTGGTGCCGCTGGGTCCAGTACGGACGCGGAGACCTCCGGGCGCGCCAGCAATGCCCTTAATGCGCCCGGACTCCTTTCGGCCGCCGCTATGACGCGCGCCAACACGGCGCTGTTCACCGTGGCGTCCGTGCCCGGCAGCAGTGATGCGAGCGCCAGAGCTCTTAACTCGTCACTTCCCAAGGGATCAAGGCGGTACCCCTCGGCCACCGCCCTGGGAGGCGGCGGTCCGTGGGGAGCGCCCGCTGGCGCGGGGCTTGGGCCGCCGGGACCCCACCAGTCCGAAGGCAGCCCGCGCTGCTGGGCCCAGCCGATCAGCGGAGCCAAACCGATCTTGGCTTGCCTGCTGAAAAGCTCGGACGTTTCGTCGATCGCCAAGGCGACCAACACCCGCGCCGCAGTTGAAGCGTCCGATCCAAGCAGACCCGCCAGCAATTCCGCAGTCGGCCGGTCCAGGCGTTCCGCGTGGTCTACGGCCACTACTAACGGCACCAATTGGGCGACGCCGGTCAGCAACTGCCTGGTGTTGTCCAGGCTCTCCGGGCAAGCTCTGTCTGGATCTACCCCCATGGAACGTGCGATTTCGGCGCGTTCCCGCTGCCGCCGATTGAAATCCTTCGTGGCTTTCAGACCCAGGTAGATCGCGTCAGCGACGGCGGCAGTGGCGCATCCCGCGATCACCTCTTCGGGCAGATCCGGCGCCAGCGCCAACAGTCCCGCCACGACGGCCCCCGGCTCCCAGAAGGTTTCGCCGACCGCTGGCGAGAGCTTGCGCTGGGCGAACTCCAACTGCGCCTGAATGGGCTTCAGATGAAGTGCCAACTGGTCAGCGGCGCCGTCTGCGGTGCGGCGATCATCCGCGCCAACCAATCCCCACCAGAAATACGGGATGGCTTCGCCTGGCTCCGTGTGTGGAATCGCCAGGACGCTGGGACCGGCCGGGTTGCCTGGGTAGATCACGTCTTGTGGCACGCCGGGCAGGTCCGCAAGGCTCGGCGGCCAATATCCGGACTGGCTGGCCGCGCACACCTCATATAGCTGCCGCAGCATCCTGGTGGTGCCCATGCCGGGTCTGCTTTTGATCACGACCAGGCGGCGGGTGCCGCCGAACCGGGGCGATCCGGCCACGGCATCCCAAGCGGTCGCCAGGGCCGCCTGGACCACAGCGCGGCTGCGGTCGGGGACAAAAGCGCTCTGCGTGGCGGGCGGGCCTGGGGGCACGGTCATCAGGCTACTGGCATCCGGCCGACGAGGCATAACCAATGCGGCCGATCCGTAAAAGAAATGCGCGTGGATGATGCCGAATTGTTATGCCTGGAAGCGGTTCCATTATTCGAACGACGATTGTTTGCGGGAGGATTCTCCGGTAAACTATACATATGTCGGAATGGTGCGTTCCCGGTCGGCCGCTGAGTGGCGGCGACGGCGGCGCGACGTGCCCCGACGGACGGGCTGACGACGCGCGGGGCCGCAGCGCAGGGCCGGCCGACGGCGGTCCCGCAAACGGCGAGTTTTGGGCTGTGCCTGGGGTGGAAAGCCGGGGCGGCGGCTCGTTGCCGCTGCCGGGGTCTTTGGGTGTGGGTGGGTACGCGCCGCCCGTCAACCCGCTGGTGCAAATCGTCAAGGCGCTCATGGGCCAGGCGCTCGGGGCTGGTGTGGATGGCGTGGTTGAAACCGCCGCTGGCGACCGCTCGGGTGGGGACCAGGCGGGTTCCCGTGGCCAGGTTAGCCAGAGCCCTGGCGCGGACGGGCATGGGCGGGCAGGCGCCGCAGGCCCGGCGGGGGAGGATTTGGCCGGAACTGTTGAGGCGGTTCTGGAGGGTTGCGGTCCGGTCGGGTTGGAGGAAGTGGTCGGCGCGGCGTATGTGGTGGCTGGCGGGCTCGCGGCGATGGTTTCAGGGGCGGGCGGGGTCGCGGCGGCTTCGGATCCAGGAGTGCTGGGGGCTTTGACCGGGTTATTGAATGTGAGGAACCGCGTTGACGCGGTGATCGGCCAGTTGGCGCGGGCGTTGGACGGTTCGGGGTTGTGTTCGGAGTGGACGGGGACCGTGTTGACGACTTGGCTGATGTTGAAGGGTTTGCTGACGCGACAGCAGGCGTCGAGGATCGTGTTGGGGGCGCGGCGGGAGGCGGGGTTCCCGTTGGTGCGGGAGGCCGCGTTGGCCGGCGTGATGAGCGCGGCCCAGGCGGAGGCCATCACCGGGGTGTTGCGGGACCTGCCGGGGGAGTTGGCGCCCGAACAGGTCAGGGCCGCGGAGGAGCTGTTGGTGGGGTTGGCGTCCTCGACGGCCTCGGATGGGCTGGCGAGGGCGGGGGACCTGGTGTTGGAGGAGGTCGCCCCGGACGTGGCCGGGCAGGTCGGCGAGGACAAGGCGCGCCGCCAGTTCGAGAGGGCGCAGAGGCGCCGGTTTTTCCAGGTCACCACCCATGAGGACGGGACCACCACGTTTTCGGGGTCTTTGCCGGCGGTGGACGGGGAGGTGCTGCGCCAGGTGGTGGACGCGGCCGCGGAGAAGGAACGCCGCCGCCAGGCGGACGCCCCGGGCGGGGTTCCCGTGGAGCGGCGGAAGGCCCGCGCGGACGCGCTGATGGCTTTGGTCAGGCACGCGCAGGGTTGCTCCAAGGCCGCCGACCTCGGCGCGGTCAACGCCCGCCTGGTCCTGACCGTCCCCCTGTCCGACCTGGCGGACCCGGACGGTCCCGCAGGCGGGCGCATCGCCTCGACCGGTGGCCGGGTGGACTCGCAGACGTTGGGGGCGTTGGCCTGCGACAGCGACGTGATGCGGGCAGTCCTCGGCGCGAGGGGCGAGGTGCTCGACATTGGGCGGGCGGCACGGGCGATTCCCCGCCAGCTCAGGCTCGCGCTGGCGGTCAGGGACGCGGGGTGTTGTTTCCCTGGTTGCGACCGGCCGGCGGAGGCGTGCCACGCGCACCACATCGACCCGTGGTGGCGGGGCGGACCCACCAGTTTGGCGAACCTGTGTTTGCTTTGTCCCACTCACCACCGGATGGTCGAGCCGCCCAGGGGCCGCCCGCCGGACTGGGTGGTGGGGATCCGGGACGACGGGCTTCCGGAGTTCACCCCGCCCAGGTGGATCGACTTGGACCGCAAACCGATCATCCACCACCGCTACCAAGCCAGGGGCGCCAAACCGTCGAGCCCGCCAGACCCCGGAAACCCGCCGCCGCCCCCGGCCGGCCCGGCCGACACGGGCGACGGGCCGCCGTTCTGACCGCCCGCCACGGGCCGCCCGCGTCGGCGCCCTCACCCGAACCCCCTCGTCCGAATCCCCCGCCGCCCGATGCCGTCCGCCCAGGTCTTGGGAACCGTGGCGGCAGGTCAGTTGGCTGGGTCGGGGATGTTGTACGGGAGGCGGCGGACGGCATCGGACAA